>CAKOMQ010000008.1 GCA_934096715.1 uncultured Bacilli bacterium | reverse complement strand
CAACACGTATTCCAGTGTACCGAGAGAGAACTTTATAACTATAAGTTATAAAAATTTCGGGCTAAAATTAATATCAACTATCTTCTTTTACTATCAAAATAATCATATCAAATTTAAATATGAATTGCAACAAAAATAGTTGATATTTTACATTTTTTTGTGTATACTTAATTTAGGTAAGCGAAGAAATGCATTTCGCTCATACCACATTATTGGGATATGGCTATCGGAATAATTCGATGGCCGTTTTTATTACACAGAAGATTGTTAGTCCAATGTATAATAAAAACACTATTTTTAAAAGCTTATATTTCACTCTTAATTTCATTATATCTCCCTCCTCTTAGTTATTTTGATTAATATACCAAAACCCCCTAATAGTTTGAGTGATATAAGCCACAGCATCTCTTCGCTTAGTTATATATCCTAAATTAATGCAAGGCAAAAGTCAAGAAAAAAAGTTCGCCTTTTTTCGACAATCAAAAAATGCTAAGATAATTAGCATTTTTTAGATTATTTATTTTTGCTATCTATTACTATAGTGATTGGACCATCATTTAAAATATTAACTTTCATATCTGCTCCAAAAATACCTGGGTATGTTGGTACATGCTCATTAAGTTTAGAATTAAATATTTCATATAACTTAATAGCGTCTTCTCCACCTAAAGCATCTATATAAGACGGTCTATTACCTTTTTTAGTATTTGCGTATAAAGTAAATTGACTAATAGATAGAATAGATCCTTTTGTATCTAGAATACTTTTATTCATAACTCCATTCTCATCATCAAATACTCTTAAATTAACTACTTTCTTAACTATATAATCTATATCTTCTAGGGTATCGTTATGAGTAAATCCAACTAGTAAGACAAAACCATTATCTACTTTATTAACTAGTTTATTATCTACTTCTACACTACCGAATAAACATCTTTGAACTACTACTTTCATTATAACACCTTTGTTTCTTTAAATTTAGATAAATTATTAATTAGCTTATCAAATTCATTTCTATCTTTTACTTTAACTATAATTTTATAACTTGTATCATCTAAGTTTTCTTTGTTATTAATACTTAAAACATATATACCAAGTCTTGTAGTCTCTGTAACAAAATCTATTAAGAATTTAGGATTCTTAGTAACTATATTTATTTCTTTATTAAATGTATTATTAGAGTCATTATTCCATGCTACAGAGATAATTCTATCAGTTATATCTTTTATATTAGAACAATCACTTTTATGTACAGTAATACCATCATTTAAAGTAATATAACCTACTATATTATCTCCTTTAATTGGATTACAACATTTAGCTATATTTACTAAAACATCACTAAGTCCATCTACTATAATATCATTTTTATAATTAGTAGGTACTACTGGTTTACTTTTCTTATATAATAAAGCATCATTTATATCATGTTTATCATTATTAGTAAGATTAATAATATAACCCGGTGTATATCTTAGAGATCCAACTGATAAATATAAATCATCTAAGTCAGTAAACTTTAAGTCTTTTATTATCTTATCTAAATTATCTTCTATAATAGAAAAACTTAATTTACGACGTCTTAGTTCTCTTTCAATCATTGTTTTACCACGTTCAATATATTCTTCTTTATCTTTCTTACTAAAATAAGATTTAATCTTAGTTTTAGCTTGATTAGTCTTACATATACTTAACCAGTCCTTATTAGGAGATGCATCTTTATTAGTATTAATTTTAACTATATCATTATTATTAAGTTCATAATTAAGAGGAACAATTTGTTCATTAACAATAGCACCTACACATGTATCTCCTACACGTGAGTGTATTCGATAAGCAAAATCTAGTGGAGTTGATCCCTTAGGTAACTCAACTACATCACCTTTTGGAGTAAACACATAAATAAGATCATCTAGAATATCTGATTTAATATTATTTTCAAAAGTAAGATCATTTTCATTACTATTACTTTCAATAATATTCCTAAATAATTCTAGTTTTTGTTCCATCATAGCTTGAACTTTTTTAGTTCCTTTTTCTTTATAAGACCAATGAGACGCTAAACCTTTTTCAGCTATTTCATCCATTTCATAAGTACGTACTTGTATTTCGTATAAGTCACCATTATCACCAAATACACTTGTATGTAGAGACTGATACATATTTCCTTTTGGATTGGCTATATAATCTTTAAATCTTTTTGGTACTGGTCTAAACTTAGAATGAACAAGTCCAATTACTAAATAACAGTCACTTTCCTTTTCAACAAATATACGAAGTGCTAATATATCATAAATATCACTCCATTTACGACCAGTAGCTAACTTCTTATAGATACTATAAACACTTTTAACTCTACCTTTTATTTCAAAATTAATACCATTTTCTTTAAGTAAGTTAGATAACTCTTTTTTCATATTCTCTAAATTACTATTAAGTTCATCTCTAGATTTATTAAGCTTTTCTAATATATCATTATAAACATCTGGTTTAGTATAATAAAGACATAAGTTTTCTAGTTCACTTTTAATAGAATTTATACCTAAACGATGCGCAATCGGTATTAAAACACTTTCAGTTTCCATTGCTTTTTTCTTTTGATTTAAAGGCTTAATAGCCCAATTAGTACGCATATTATGTAGTCTACAAGCAAGTTTTATATAAAGTACTCTAACATCTTCGCTTAACCCTACCATTACTTTTCTTAAGTATATAGCTTTTTCTTCTTCATCACTAGTAAGTTCTAACTTATTTATCTTAGATAAAGACTCTACTATTATTCTTACATCACTACCAAATAATTCTTCTATCTCATCAGGAGTCTTATTACATAAGTTTATAACGTCATGTATTAATGCCGCTACTATCGTAGTTATATCTACATTTAAATTTGCTAATATATAAGCAGTATTAAGTGAATGAGTAATTAAATCATCTCCAGTAAGTCTTACTTTACCTTCATAACATTTTAAAGCATAAGAATAAGCTTTATCTAATATTTCTCTATCACTATTATTATTTATATGTAATTTATCTATTAATTCTTCATAAGTAATATTTTCATTATAATGCATTCTTCTTCTCCAACTCTCTAGTATATTTAATTATTTCTAAACTATCACAATCTAATATATCACTAACAAGTTCATATAGTCTTAAGTCTTTCTTATTCTTCCATTTATTAACTATTAAATAATTCCATATATCTATATTAGTTAATCTACTTTTACATATCCTGTTAACTTCATTAGATTTCATTCTAAGTACAGGAGTTAATCTTTTATATAATTCATTTATAGTATTTATTTTATCCATAATATCAACTCCTACAACATATACTTATTATATAATATTTTTTAATGTTTTAAAAGGAGCATAATGAATAAAAATTTATTTATAAAATCAACTCTTATTCTTACTATAAGTGGTATTATAACTAAAATACTTGGTTTTATTATAAGAGTAATAACAACAAGAATAGTAGGAACAGAAGTTATTAGTTTATATTCTATTGTTATACCTACATATTCTTTACTAATTACTATAGCAACTCTTGCCCTACCTACTACCATTAGTAAACTAGTAGCAGAGAATAAAAAGAAAAGCTCTAAAATACTTTCTAATTCTTTATTAATTATAACTATTATAAATATAATAGTAGTATCAATAATGCTTTTATCTAGTAGATTTATTTCAAATAATCTTTTACACGAACCTAAATGCTTTTTAATACTTATAAGCGCAACTTTAACATTCCCTATAGTAAGTATTTCAAGTATTATAAAAGGATACTTTTATGGAAAAATGAACATGTTACCAAATGCTATAAGTAATATAGTAGAACAAATAGTTAGATATATACTAATAACATTAATAGTACCTAAATGTATCTTAATAAATGATGTAATAGCCGCTAGTAGTTTATTTATAATATCTTTATTTACCGAAGTAGTAAGTATAATATTTAATCTTTTATTCTTACCTAAGAAGATTAATATTAAAAAAGAAGACTTACTACCTGATAAAGATACAGTAAGAGATATACTTGGAATATCTATACCAAGTGTATCTAGTCGTATAGTAGGAAATATAGGTTATTTCTTTGAACCTATAATACTTATGAATATACTATTATACTCCGGCTATACTAAGAATTATATATTAGAAGAATATGGTATATATAATAGTTACTCTATTCCTATACTTACTGTACCTTCTTTCTTTATTATTGCTATATCATTATCTCTAGTACCAGAGATAAGTAAATTCTATCATCAAAATAATATATTAAAAGTTAAAAAAAGACTTAAACAAGCTATTTTTTTTAGTTTAATTATTGGTATATCTTACAGTGTAATTCTATTATTTTTTGGAGATAATATTTTATTCACCATATATAATACCTATGAAGGTTTAAATTACATCAAAGTACTTGCTCCTGTATTTGTACTATTTTATTTAGAAAACATTCTTATAAGTTTCTTACAGGCTATAAATAAAGCGAATATTACTATGAAGATAACTATAATAGGAGTTATAGTTAAATTATTAAGTTTATCCATATTATCTTTAGTACATATAGGTATATATTCTTTAATAATATCAGAGATAATCAATATATTCTTAGTAGTATATCTAAATTATAGAGAAATAAAAAGAACATTTAAATGCTCTTTATAAATACCATAGTTTTTTGCCATCTTTATATACTTCTTTAATAAATCCACATCCTAAACATTCACTTCCTAAATATAAAACACATGCTTGTCCAGGAGTAACACTTTTAGCAAGTCCACTATATTTAACACATATTTCATTATTAGGTAGATATTCAAGCTGAACTGGATAATCAACTCCTCTATATCTAAATTTAGCTGTACAGAACGTAGGATTAACACTACTAATCATATTAACATTTTCAATAATACACATATCACTATAAAGGTATTCTTCATGACCAATCGTAACATATAATATATTCTTTTCTACATTTTTACCCACAACATAATGTCTTGTTGTATGTCCACTTAAACCAACGTTTTTTCTTTGTCCAATTGTATAATTCATTAATCCTTCATGAGTACCAATTACTTCATTAGTTTCTACATCAACTATATCCCCTGGATTAGGACTTAAGTAGTTTTGAATAAACTTTTGAAAGTTTCTTTCTCCAATAAAACATATACCAGTAGAGTCTTTTTTGTCTGCAACAATTAATCCTTGTTCATGAGCAATACGACGCACTTCTTCTTTTTCTAGTCCCCCAACAGGAAACATGACATTTTTAAATTGTTCACGACTTACATCAGCCAAAAAATATGTTTGATCTTTATTATTATCTATTCCACGAAGTAATCTTCCGCCTTCTAGTCTTGCATAATGACCAGTTGCAACAAATGTAGCTCCTAGTTTTTCAGCTTCTTTTTTAAATAAATCAAATTTAATATATTTATTACATAACATATCTGGATTAGGTGTTCTACCATGTTTTAATTCATCTAAAAAATATTGAAATACATAATCCCAGTATTCTTTAACAAAATCAACACGGAATAATTTAATACCTAATTTATCACATACTTTTTTAGCGTCATTATAATCTTGTTCTTGAGGACAAATATCGCCATGATTATCAAAATCTTCTTGATTAATTTCACTATCCCAGTTACGCATAAATAATCCGATTACATTATATCCTTTTTCTTTTAATAGGTAAGCTGATACAGCACTATCAACTCCACCACTCATTCCTACTACTACTGTTTCCATACACATCACACAAACTATTTTATCATAATTAAAAAAAATGTAAAGAATACTCTCTACATTTAATTGTCTATCATATACGGATCAGATAAAGTACCTGTTCCACTTGATGAAGTAACATTTGTGTTTAGAAAAAATACTGGTCTTATAGCATATTCATTAAGTATACTAGTATAATACAAGTATCCAGTTGAAGTAATGGTCCAACTATAATTTGTTGTACCACTACTATTTGCTGGCCCATAAGAAGCAGATGTATGCTCAGTTGTATAATTGCCACTAGTATTACCATATTTATTATTGCCTAAGAATAGCCAACTAGTTTTAAGTGTATTTCTATTTAAATAAGTACCACTAGTCATAGAAAGTGATGTACTACCCAAAGAAAGCAAATAATCACTAACGTTCATTACAGAAATTTTATAAGTATTATCATACCATCTACCAACAGTGCTTGTTTTACTGTCTCTATTCATTTCATGTAAATAGATTGTGCGTGGTGTGAACTGATTGCTATAGTAATAATCAGGCCCACCGCTATTACCTAATGTAACAACTTCTCGTTTTCCTTTTTCACTAATTAAATCAACCCAACCACTCGAATCATTTAAATATGAATAAGATGAATTGCCAATAAATAAGTTAGTCATACTTGTACTTGGAGTTACACCATTTAATCTTTCTGCTAAAACATTTCCAGCAAAATTATAAATTCCTTGAGAAAATCTGGTTCCAGAAGTAAATGGAGCATTAGAAGCCAAGCTAGATAATTTTATAAGTTTTACTTGGTCATCAAATACGCCTATTACTCTATACATGTATGTGTCTGGATTACTTTTACATGTTGATTTATCTGTAGTACCAAAACACACAAAGTTAGATGGTGTCGTACTTGTAGTATAAGCGCCTGTACCAGTAAAACGATACCCATCGCCTTCAAGTCCGCTTTGCCACATTTTATTTGAGTCTATTAAAATCTTATTTAATTGTGGTTTTTCATATACAATTGACTCCCTAGCGATATATCCCATATCATCTATAACATGAACATAATATGTTCCTTCACTTGGTAATGTATGATTAAAATTAGTACTTATAACACTTTTCCATTCACAATCATTTATACTAGCTTTATTATTTATACAATATTTATTTAAATTACCTGTACCTTTTGTTATTGTAATTGACACATTTGAATTTGAAAGTGAAAGATTAACTTTTGGATATTGTATTTCATCACTTGAAACAATAAATGGATTATCTAAAGTACCAGTTCCACTGGAAGTAGATGTATTAGCTGTTAAATATAATACAGGTCGAATACCATATTTAAGTGTTATCACTGGTTGATTAGGTGTTCCGAAATTTAACGAGCCAGCTGCCATTAATATATATACTTGATAATTATCAAAATAAAGACTGTTTAATCCACTGCGTGCCATTGTCCATTCAAGAGTTGACTTAGTCGTATCATTATTACTTTGATGCATCCAGCCTGTTTTTAATAAGGTAGCATTAGTATTAGTTCCTGTTGTTAGTGCTAAAGCACTTGCACCTAATGACAATGTATAATCACTTGCATACATTATACCAATCTTTCCTGTAGGTGTTGTCCACGAACCCACTGAACTAGATTTGCCTGATCTATTCATCTCATGTAAATATATTTGACTTGGAGATAATTTATCATTATAGTCTGGGCCGCTTTTATCATTAGTTAAAGTATTAACTGCAGTCCAAGTCCAGTTTTCTATTTTACTCTTCCATGTTGTATTTTGCAGATAATCATATGTTGTATTTGTTAAAAATTCACTTCCATTTAAACTAGAATACAACGTACTATTTTCCCAATTTACATCAGCACTAGCAGAGTTCCATGCAAGTGATGCCAGCTGTTTATATTTTATTAGTTTAACATGATTATTTCCGCTTGCATCTTCAAATACACCAATTATTCTGTACATATATTTATCTTGATTTGTTGTACAAGTTGATTTATCAGCAGTTCCAAAACATATATAATTATTTGGATTTGTTCCAATATATCTATATCCATCGCCTTCTAAATTACTTTGCCATAAATTTCCACTCGCTATTAAATCTTTGGATAATGAAGATCCACTTTTCCAATTATCAAAATATAAATAACAACTACTTGTGTCACTTACAGTAATTGATGCTGTTTTAGTATCTTGATTATACAAAAGAGAATCTTCTATTGGTTTACCAGTCATATCCATACAATTAGATTTAGACTGATTATAAAAGTATTCATATCCTGGGAATGTATCACTGGTACTTTCTTTGTAACCACCATTTTCATCATCTATCATAATTGCAAAAAGATTAGTATTTTTTAAATCATTACTACCAAATACATATTTATCTAAAGTTTTATGCCCATAAGAAATACCTGCTACTAATAAAAGAGATATTTCTAATAATACTAGAAAAAAGATAGTCTTATTTCTTTTACTACTATTTAAAAAAATATTAAATATTTTCATAATTGTTAACCTGCTTTCATCTATTATAACCTATGATATAAAGATACTACAAAAGTTAAAAATTATCAAGATTAAAAATGACAAAAGTTAAAATAAATGTCGAAAAAAGTAGAGTTGCTACTCTATCTTTGATATCTTTTGTTAAATTTATCTATTTGACTAATTCTAGTTCTAACTTTACCACTAGTATATTCTTCATTAACTTCAGAATATAATTCGTTTATATTCCAGTTATTGTATTTAGAACTATCTACTGGAAACATTGTCATTATTTTAGGTTCATTAGGTAAAGTTATAACTTTTAAATAATCGGTGTATTCATCTGTATAAGGATTATAGCCGATATCTTTAATTCTAAAAATATAAATATCACTAAAATCCATATCAAATGTTTTTTCACTAATTAGAATTGCACGATTGATTAAATCATATAATTCTGACAATTTTTCTTCTGAAAGTAAAAAAATTATAATCTTGTAATAAAACATTATGCTTACTTATAATATGTTCTTTGGCTCTTTCAATATTACAATCATAAGATTGTAATTCTTGATATACAGTTAAATCGTATACACTTTCATCTTTACTTAATTTTTTGTTTAAAAGTTAATCATCTTACGAGCATTTTTATATGCCACCCTAGTGTTTTCCATTAATTTTTTTAAATCAATATGTTTTAGATAACTGTAAGCTTCTTCATATCTACCTTTTTTAGATAATAAAATCACTAAATAATAAGCATCATCTGAATCACTATGTCTGGTATTATCTATGAGTATATTTTCTTTTAATATTTCAATTGCTTCTTCAGTATAACCTTCATAGGCTTTTAATAATGCATCATATCTTCTACATAATATATGATCTTTTTTATATTTAGTTTTATATTCTTCAAGATAAGTTCTAGCTAAGTCTAATTTTCTTTCTATAATAAGTTTATGAATATTTCTTAAATCATTTACATTAAATTTCATTTATCTACTCCCCATTTTTTATTAAATTTGTCTATTTGACTTGTTCTAACTCGTGTATATTCTTTTTCTTCTTTATTAAAATCACATTCGTTAATAATTGTATTATCTTTAAGTCTACTTCCAACTGGATACATAGTGATAATCCTATTGGTATTAGGAAAGGTGATCACTTTTAATATATCAGTAGTTCTTTTACCATCTAAACTAACACCAATATTCTTGATTCTAAAGAAATATCTATCTGCAAAAATATAATCAAATGTCTTTTTACTTTCACTAATTTTAGGTACTATATGACTATACAATTCACTTAAATAATCTTCACCCTTATCAATAATATAGTCATATGCACAATTAGGGCTGTTACTAATAGTAATCTTTCTCTTTGAGTAATTATTATCATATTTATTATAATGTATATTATAACCTTCATCATATAAATCCATGTGTTTAAGTACAAAATCATATAATCGATAGAATCTAGAAATAAACTCAGGATATTCTAAATCAAATGAATCTACATCAGTTCTTTCAAGTAATATATAAGCACTTAAGTAATCCCCATTTTTTATATAAAGATAAGCGAGATTTAGTATTATTTCTCCACAGTCAAACAAATGAACATCATACAAAAGTTCTTCATGCAGTTTAATAACACTATCTAAATCATCATTAAAAAATCCTTCTAACATGGCATAAACTTTTTTGTATATAGCGTGTTCTTCACCAAAACGTCTTTTATAGTCTTCTAAATACATTCTAGCTTTATTATATTTGCCATGTTTAATTAAAACATATATATTTTCAAGCTCTACGCCATGGTATGTTGCTGTTCTATCAAATTTATTTATCATTATAAACCACCTTCAAAACCCCTTACTTAGCTTACTATTATAATACAATTATATGCCTTTGTAAATGACATTAAACAAGAATATCTTTTAGATTAAGCGATTTTGAAGACTAGATAATAAAAATTGCAATTCTACAGAATCTTATTAATTAAATTCAAAAATGGACTACTAAATAGATAAATTATTAAATCATTTATAAAAATAATAAATATGAGTAATAAAGAAGATTTTATTTTACTTACGAATGATAACTTATATGAATAATTATTCTTAGTAAATAAAATATAAACAATACTTTTAGATATCTTTAAAAACTTATATATAACAAGTATTAATAATATAATAAAGATTCCCCTAGAATAGATATTATATAATAAAGAATATACTACTCCACTCATTCCATACTTACTAGATAAAACAATAGATGTAAATCCAATAGATAATCCTTCAAAGAACAAATAAAATATTGATAAGAATGATCCTACTACAAAGGTACTAGCTATTAATAGTAATATAAGTATTAATAAATGTTTAAGTATATTATTAATACTAATTGTATCTATACTAATACTAGATAAAATGCTATTCTTAATAATACTATCAAAATTATAATAATATATAATACCACAAATAAAACCCATTACTAATATAATAAATGCAAAAAGCAAGTACTTCTTAATTAGTATTTTATTCATCTTATTCACCCCTAAATTGTATGTTAAAAGGGTATACAAAATACTAAAAATATGATAAATTATTATTGTTAAGGAGAATTGTTTATGAATAAAAAAGTAAGTAAAATATTAGTATGGGCTATGATTATTCTTATGCTTGGAAGTGTTATATCATCTATCTTAATGTATGCTTTAAGCTAAAATAGATATTCAAGTACTAAACTAAACTTATCAGAAAATATAAATACTAGATAAGTTGCAGATATCAAAAATGGACCAAATGGAAGTTCATTTTTTTTATTCAAATAAAGTGATAGGGTTGCATAAGGAAGTGCTAAAAATGATGATAACATAAATGCTGTCAATCCTAATGGATAACCAAGAACAAGTCCCATAAAGAAAGAAAGTTTTACATCTCCCCCACCCAAAGATTCTCTTTTAAATATATAATCAAATAGAAGTTTTACTATAAGTACAGTTACAAACAAAGATAACCCAGTTAATAATCTTACAAAGAAAAAATCTAATCCATAATTAATTATCAATAATACAGAATAAATAATAGTTAATACTATTAAATAGCTATCTAAGATTACCATATATTTAAAATCACTTACAAATATTAAAACTAACATACTAGATAAAGTTAGATATTCTAAACAAGTTAAAGTATTACCATATAAGTAATATCCTGACATAAATAAAATAGCAGTAAATAATTCATATCCTAGATGAGCTTTATCTATTTTTTTATGACAATAATTACAACGACCTTTTTGAAACACATAAGAAAAAATAGGTATTAGTTCATACCAATTAAGATCATGTAAACAATAATCACAATGAGAACGACTTGTTAAATAGTTTTCTTTTATAGGACCACGAGTTCCCACTACATTAAAAAATGATCCAAAAAACAAGCCAATTACAAAATATACTACATAATACATATTTATCTATCCATTCGATAACAATTCATCATATAATTGGAACATAGGTACAATTACCGCTACTAAAATAACTCCAACTACTACTGCTAAAACACAAATCATTACAGGTTCAATAAATGATTTTAAACTATTAATCAAGTTACGATGAGCTTCTTGATAATAATCACTTACCTTTTGCATCATTTCTGCCAGTTCTCCAGTTGACTCTCCAGTAACTATCATAAAATAAGCAACATCTGGTATAGCCCAATGATCTTTAAAAGCATCACTTATCTTATCTCCGTTAACTATATTATTAATAGTTTGATAAAGAATTGATTTATATACTTCGTTATTAGTTATTTTACTAAGTATAGAAACACTATCAGTAATAAAAACATTGTTACGTAAAAGAGATGCAAATGTCTTAGTAAAAATAGTAAGTTCATTATATATGATAACATTCTTGATAATAGGAATATGCATTAAAAATACTTGCATACTTCCCCTAAAAGCTTTTACATACTTATACATCAAAAATATAAGGAATATTATACCGACAAATACCGCTAATAGTAATAAATAGTTTTCTTTTAAAAATACACTACTATCTATAACTACCTGAGTAAGTCCACTAATTTTAGCACCACTACTAGCATAAATATCAGTAAACTTAGGAATAATTACAATTAGTATAAAGAATACAACTATTAATGCAAAAACAGTGATTACAGCAGGATATGCCATGGCACTCTTCATTTCTTTTTTAGTACTATTAATTTCTGTATAATAATTAGCCATATCATCTAATGTTTCAGTTAATGTTCCACTTGCTTCAGCTGCTTTAACCATATTAATAAGAAGTGCTGGAAAAACATCTCCTTGTTTTTCTAAAGCATTAGAAAAACTTTCACCAAGAGTTAACTCATAACTTATAGATAAAAATATTCTTTGCTTAGTCTTACCAATATTAGTCATTTGCTTACTTAATATCTTAACTGCATCATTTAATGTAATACCTGCTTTAATATAAGTTGATAATTGCGTAAGCCAGAAAACTAACTCTTTAGTAGACATCTTAACTTTAAACAAACTAGAATCTTTATATAAAAAATTAATTAATGGACTAGTTTTAATACTATAAACTTTAAAGCCTTCACTTAATAAGAATACATTAACATCTAATTTAGAAAATCCAGTCATATGACCAGTCGTAATCTTACCATTTTTTTCTCTTACTTTATACAAATATACACAAGGTTCTTTACTACGAGTCGCTCCACCTGCTTGTAAATCCTTTACTAGTTCTTGATATTCAAGTTCTAACTTAGCCATTTTTTTATCACTATAAACATAAGTCTTTTCTTTTTTCTTTTTAGACTTATATCTATCCTCGTAAGATATTGCTCCTCCTGTTGGACTATTTAAATTAACACTAGATGTTTCTTTTACTAATGCATCTTTCGTATTACGATAAGCTTTATCTAACTTCCAACTAATCGCATCATATATTACAAAAAATAAATCTACTGTACAAGCTCTTAAACCTAGAAAAGCATATTTAAAAACATGAACAAAAGAAAGTATTAAAGAAACGAAGATATTATTATTCTTATCAATACTGTCACTCATAATATATCTCCCTTCTTCTATTCTAAAAATATTGTATCAAAAATATTACAAGTTGTCTATTCTATTTTATTTTAAGTGTAAAACAAAAATAAAATAATCATATAATTAAGTAGGTGGTAATATGTTTGGACCTAAAATACCTGGATTAACTTTAGGTAGTGTTATTGGGGGACTTAATAAAACTTTATCTTTTGCTAATCAAATAATTCCATTATATAAAGAAATATCTCCAATGGTTAGAAATGCAAAAACAGCAATTAATCTAGTAAAAGAATTTTCAAATAATACTGTTAGTAAAACTAATGAACACTTAAATAATAATTTAAAACCAAAGATAAATAATGTAATAGATGCTACTTATAAAGAAATAAAAAATAGCCCTACATTTTTTCAATAAGGCTAATTTTCTTTTTCATAAGTTTGTTTTCTTTTAATAATTGTAATTTCTTTTTTAAAGGAACTTTTTTCATTATAAGAATATTCTTATTTATAAGATAATTATAATAATCTATATTATTATGAAATCCTAAAATTAAGTCTTTCTTCTTTATATTTTTCTTACCTTTAATAAAACACATAATATCATAGTACTTATTATTTTCACATACAATATCTTCTTTAGATATATTGTATCCTAGAGAATACATAAACGCCCTTAAGATATAATAATCATTATTACTAGATAATATTATCTTATTAGGAAGTTCTCTATTAGAAAGAATATTCATAATAGTATGAGTTCCCATACCAGATATAACTATTGTATCGTAATAATCTTTTATATCTTTAAGTCCATCACTTACATAAAATTTAATATCCAAATTTTCTTTCTTACTATTATTTATTGCATACTCTAATGCATTTTTACTTATATCAGATCCAAAAACATTTTTACATAATTTATATTTATATAAATAAATAGTTAAATATCCATGGTCACACCCAACATCTATAACAGAGTCATTTTTACTAATATACTCAGTTATTTTAGTTAATCTTTTATTCATCTTAGTTATCTAAGAAATCTTTTAATTTCTTAGCTCTACTAGGATGACGTAGTTTACGTAGTGCTTTTGCTTCTATTTGTCTTATTCTTTCACGAGTTACATTAAACCTTTTACCAACATCTTCAAGAGTATGACAAGTTCCATCAATAAGTCCGAAACGTAACTCAAGGACTTCTTGTTCTCTTGGCTGTAATGTTTCCAAAACTTCTTTAATTTCTTCTTTTAAGATTTCATTTTCAGTATATTCTTCTGGAGATAAACTACTTTCATCTTTTAGAAAATCACCTAAATGAGAATCATCTTCTTCTCCAATTGGAGTTTCTAAAGATACAGGTTCTTGACCAATCTTAATAACTTCTCTTACTTTATCTACACTAACACCCATTTTTTTTGCAAGTTCTTCTTCAGTTGGTTCACGATTAAGTTCATTAGTTAATTGTCTTTGAATACGAGTCATTTTATTAATAGTTTCAACCATATGTACTGGTACTCTTATAGTTCTCGCTTGATCAGCAAGTGCTCTTGTAATAGCTTGTCTTATCCACCATGTAGCATAAGTACTAAATTTATAACCCTTATCATAATCAAATTTATCTACTGCTTTCATAAGACCTATGTTTCCTTCTTGAATTAAATCTAAAAATAATAGTCCCCTACCAACATATCTTTTAGCAATAGATACAACCAAACGTAAATTAGACTCTGCAAGTAGTCTTTTAGCTTCTTCATCTCCATCTGCCACTCTTACGCTTAAGTTTTGTTCTTCTTCTAGTGTAAGCAAACTAATACGTCCAATTTCTTTTAAATACATTCTTACCGGATCGTTAATATTAACATCTTTAGTAATTTCTTCTTCAGATAATACAAGTTCTTTTTCATCTTGTTTAGCTTCTACTTTCTTACCACCATGACCATCATCTTTAACATCACTTTCGCTTACCACTTTAATGTCATTAATAACAAACGTATTATATAAATCATCTAAAGTATCACTATCAACTTCTAATCCTTTTAGAGAATTAGCTAATTCTTCAAAAGTAATAAAACCTTTCTTATGACCTAATTCAATTAATTCTTTCTTTCTTTCATCTAATGTTTTAATCTCCACCATAACTACACTTCCTTCTTTAATTTAGTTAACTCATTTATAAGTTCAACTTTTCTATTAATATCTATTTCTTCTTTTATTTTTTTCTTTATATCTTTAATATGTTCTTGTTTTAGATATTTATCAAAATAATTAAGATATTCCATAAATAAATCTTCATTCATATTGTCAAAGTCTATATCTTTCATAATGTCATTCATCATTTCATTATACTCAGGAAATTGACTAACAAAACTAGTCATTCCTGCTATATCTACTTTTTTATTCTTTCTAGCATAATATATTACTTCATTATATAATTCTCGCTCCCTTTTTTCTTTAAAATATCCTACACGATTATTAAAAATTGTCAAGTATTTTATATCACTCATTATATAACTAAATATCTTATCTACACATTCTTTATACTTATCACTTTTTTTAATTACAGATGCCTTTAATACTTGCTTATTCTCTTTTATTTCATTTATCTTTAATTCACTTTTTAATACTTCATAATCTAGATTATAATCTTCACTAATTTTTTTAATAACTACTTCCTTAGTAATGTTATCTTTATCTTTAAGAAATTCAATAACATTATTAACGTAATTAGATAACTCGATCGGATTATCTAAATTAAAATTAACTTTCAAACTACTAAGTTTGAACTCTAAAAAACTAATCTTATGTTTAATAGTATTTTCAAGTTCTTCTACTCCAAAATTAACAATGTATTCATCAGGGTCTTTAGCACCGTTTAGTCTAACAACATATACTTCAATATTCTCATTTAATAATAATTCTCCAATTTTAATAGTAGCATCAAATCCAGCATTATCATTATCAAGCATCAACACGATTGGAGCATGTAAGTTTTTTAAAAGCTTAATTTGAAACTTAGTCATACTTGTACCCATAAGGGCAATAACGTTTCTAATACCGCTAGAGTACATTCTAATCGCGTCCATGTTGCCTTCTACTAAAACAACTTCTTTTTTCTCTCTTATATAATCTTTACTATTATAGTAGTTAAATAGTATATTTCCTTTTGTATATATTCTTGTTTCTTTAGTATTTATATACTTACCACCAGAATATTTTTCCCTTATAACTCTTCCCGTAAAACCAACAATATTATTATTATGATCTTTAATAGGAATCATAACACGATTTACAAATACATCTAATCCAGTATTACCATCTATATAAATAAGACCCAAATCAAATAAATCTTTATTCTTATATTTCTTACTAATTAAATTATACAAGCCTTTATTATCTTTAACAGAAAATCCAATTCCAAAATCTTTGATAGTTTCTTCACTAAAATTTCTACTTTCTAAATATTTACGCGCATCTATTCCAAGAGAACTATTTAAGTTGTTTTGATATATCTTACTAGCAAAGTCCATGATTTCATAATCACTTTGATATTTATCATCTTTCTTTTTCATTCCTGATGTATCAACGCTTACGCCAACCATTTCTCCAACACGTTTAACTGCATCAAAAAAGCCAATATTTTCGTATTTAGATACAAAAGTAAATACATTACCGCCTACTCCACATGTGAAGCATTTAAACATCTGTCTTTCTTCATTAACACTCATACTAGGAGAATGATCATCATGAAAGGGACAAATCCCAAAATAATTCTTGCCATGCTTCTTCAAACTAACATAATTAGAGACAATATCTAATATATTTGCCTTATTATTTATCTCTTGTATTAACTCATCTGTTATTCTGTTCATTTTACCCTCTCTACTTATATATATTCTCCATAAACCCCTGATTTCCTTTATTTTTTAAGAAAAAATTAAAAAAATTGCATTATTTCAGCAATTTTTTCGAAATTTTATATATAACAACATATAAATCACACTAATAGATATAAATATTATAATAGTTTCTAAAATATTATCATTAGTAGTAGGATTATCTATATTATTTAGATCTTCTATATTATTTAGATCTTCTATAATAGAACTTTCTTCTCCACTTGAAACTTTATTTAACTCTATATCTTCATTAGTAGTATTTAATTCTTCTACTAAATTATTATATTTTATTATATAATTATGATTACTTTTTAAATATTTTATATCTTTTAAACTACCTATTAAGATATCTTCATCATATACAAGATAATTCTTATAATATTCATCACTACTTACTTTAACGCCTTTAACCGATACCTTAACCTTACCTGATAAATACCCATTACTAGTACTTTTAATTAAATAAGTATTATCACTTCCATAGAAATACTTATAAGATTCTTTAGTTTTATATGAGATATTATAAGTACCAGGGACTAGATTATTAAAGTTACTTAAATCATATATATAATTATTATCTAACTTTAAAGTATCAAATACATCTATCTTCGTATCCTTAATAGTATCTAATTTTATTTTATCTAAAATCTTATTCATTAATTCATCATAGACTGTAAGTCTAGTTCCATCACTTGAACACATAAAAATATCATTAGTATTATAATAAACTTTGTAAATAAGTACTTGGGTTATGAAGTAGAATATATCACTTTTATTATTATCTATAAACCCTAGTTTAATAATATTATTTATTTTATTAAATAATTCTTTGTCTAAAGAACCAGTATATTCTTCATAGTAATTTAAATTATTATAAGAAATATCTTCATTTTTAATTTTAAAAAGCGTTTCACTGTTTTCATCTTTCAGCATTTTCATTTTTTTTACGTTTCCGTTTTGGCTTACCATATAATTGTATTCCTTACTAGTTACATTTAAAGCAAATACATTAGGAGACATAAGAAAAAATAAAAATACTAGAGCTATTATTTTTTTCATAGTATAAATAGTCAATTTCGTATATGCGTACTCATACTATAACATAAAAATTCCAAAAAAATTGTCGATTATCTAGTAAATTCTTTATATTTTGAATAAAATTCGCTTACTAAGTCACTTTCCATGTTTGTAATTGGTAAACCAAGTCTAGCTTTATAATCAACTAAACTAAAGAATTCCCCCATATAGAACTCAATCATATCTTCATTAAGATAAGTTTTACCATATAAATATGACGTTATAATCCTTATCATTTCGCGAGAATTAAAATCAACACTCTTCTTCATTATTTCCATTTCTTCTTTAGTTAAATCACACAGATTAGGATAATACTTTATAAGTTCACTTATACTAAGTGGCCCAGTAAGGGCAACCATAAGCGAATCATAATCTACACTTCTTTTAGTTAAGTCAATAATTCTTATACATTCAAAACCAGTAAATTCAACTTTATTTTTAACACGATATTTTCTGATTTTATTACAAATTAAATTAGCACTTACACTACTTTCGCCTAAATGTTTACATAGGCCTTCTAAATCCTTAATTAATTCTTCCATTTTTCTACACCTTCTTAATAATAGTAATGAATATTATAGCATAGATAAGCTATAAGGCAAGAAAAAAGACACCGAAGTGTCTATTTATGTGACATTTTAAAATTAATTATTTTTTACAAAATTATTAAACTTTTTAAATTCAGAAGAATTATCTAGTTCTGTATCATTTAACATTTCTAGTAATTTCTTTTGTTCTCTACTTAACTTAGTAGGTGTAATTATATTTACTACTACATACATATTACCTTTAGTAATTGAATTAGGAGATTTAACACCTTTTCCTTTAAGTTTTAATTTACTATAATTTTGAATACCAGGTTTAATCTCTAATATAACATTACCTTCTATAGTAGGAATTTCTTTCTTGCAACCAAGAGTAGCTTCTGTAATAGTTAATGGTACTTCTAAGTAAATATCATTATCATGTCTTTCATAGAATTCATGTTCTTCAACATACATTTCTAAGTATACATCTCCATTAGGACCACCATTAATTCCTGCTTCACCTTTACCAGATAATCTCAATTTAAATCCAGTATAGACACCTTCTGGAATACTTACAGATAAAGTTTTGTTTTCTTCTACTCTTCCTTCACCATGACATTCATTACATACTTTTTTAAATGTTTCTTTCTTACCATGACAATCAGGACAGATATTTTGAGTTTGAACCATACCAAATAAAGTTCTTTGCTCAGATATAACAACACCTCGACCACCACAAGTAGAACATGTTACAGGATCAAAGCCACCTAAACCATTACACGCTTCACACTTTTCGCTTACTCTTAGTTTAACATCTTTTTTACATCCCTTAATAGATTCATCAAAAGTAAGTTTAATTCTTACAAGTAAATCACTACCTTTTCGACTTCTAGTGTCACTTCTTCCAGAGAATGATGAGAATCCACCGCCACTAAATCCACCAAAGAAGTCTCCAAAATCTCCACCAAAAGCACTTCTTAAGATGTCAGATAAGTCTATGTCTTGCGCATTAAAACCACTAGGACCACCACCTTCAAAAGCAGCGTGTCCAAATTGATCATATTGTTTTCTTTTATTAGGATCAGATAAAATAGCATAAGCTTCGCCTATTTCTTTAAATTTTTCTTCTGCTCCTTCTTCTTTATTTACATCTGGATGATATTTTTTAGCAAGCTTTCTGAAAGATCTTTTAATTTCTTCATCAGTAGCGTCTTTATTTACACCCAAGATTTCATAATAATCTTTTTTATTCATAACTTCACCTACTTAATTTATTTATTTCACTAATTAATTCTTTCATATATTTAATAGAGTCATTTATATAATCTTCACGTGTTACATCAACACCACAAACACGTAAAGAAAGAACTGGACTCATACTATTACCTAGAGATAAAAATGATAGGTAATTATCACGCATAAGTTTATCGCCTGAATAGATTTTATTAGCAATATATGTACTTACTGCAAAACCTATACTATATTGATATACATAGAAATTATAATAGAAGTGTGGTATTCTAGACCATTCATATTTAATTAAATCATCTACTACTACATTAGGTCCAAAATATAATTTATTTAATTCATAATACTTATCGTTCATTATATCTTTAGTAAGTATTTCGCCTTTTTCACTCATATCATGAATAAATAATTCAAATTCACTAAACATAGCTTGCCTATATATAGCACCTTTATATTTTTGAAGTAAACCATCAATTATTTTAATTTTAAATTCCTTATTATCACTAGTATCTAATAGATATCTATATAGTAATATTTCATTTACTTGACTAGCTACTTCAGCAACAAATATCTTATAATCATGATCTTGATAAGTTTGATTTATACTAGAATAATATGAATGCATTGCATGGCCCATTTCGTGAGCAAGAGTAGATACATCACTAAGAGTTTCTTCATAACTCATTAAGACATAAGGATGAGTATTATAACTACTAGTAGAATATGCTCCACCACGTTTACCCTTATTATTAATTGAATCTACCCAACCATTCTTAAATGCATTATTTAAATCTTTAATATAAGTATCTCCTAAAGGCTTTAAAGCATCCAAGATAAGTTTTTTAGCACATTCAAATTTAATTTTATTATCATCTTCACTATTTAAATCTACATATCCATCATATATATGAAATTCATCTAATTTAAGATATCTTTTTTTAAAATCAAAATATTTATATAATGTATCTAAGTTTTTGTGTACTCCATCTATTAAAGTATTATAAACACTTACATCTATTTCATTATTATATAAACTAGCTTCTAATGAATTATTATAATGTCTAATTCTACTATTTACTTTATGTAACTCCACTTCATTTTTAAGAGTATATGATAAAGTATTATTATATTTCTTATATCCTTCTAGTATATTAGTAAATGCACTCTTTCTTACATTTTCATCCATGCTTTTTACATAAACAGAATAATTAGACTCAGTTAATTCACGCTTCTTACCATTAACTTTAATTGGTTCAAAAGTCATATCAGAGTCAGTTAATACTTCTTGAATTTCACAAGGACTAGAAAACAAATTACCAAAATTTGAAAGAAGTTCTTCACTTTCCTTATTTAAGATATGTCCCTTATTTCTAAATACTAAGTATAAGTTTCTTTTAAAACTTTCTAGTTCTTTACATTCTTTAATGTATTTTTCTACTAAACTATACTCACTCTCTAGTATTTCAGGAATTACAAATGACGTAGTAGTAGAATATTCTACATATAAGTTACTTGCTTTACCATATAATTCTTGATATAAAGAATTAGTAGTATCACTATCATTATTTAAATGAGCATATAAGTATAGATCTTCAAATCTTCTAGAATAATCAACATCAAACTTTAAAAACTCTAATAAAGTATTACTACTAGACATAATCTTCCCTTTATAAGAATTATATTTTGGTAATAAGTTTCTTAAACTATCTAATTCTTTATAGAAATCATCGATAGTAGGATATATATCTTCTACTCTCCATTTATTTTTCTTATATTCACTTCTATTTTTTTGTTTCACATTTATCTCCCTATAATATAAGATTAGAAGGTTCTAGTAACTAGAACCTTTTAATTATTTTTCCTCAAAGTTAGCTTCTTCAGCATCATCATGTTTTTCATCAGCAGTAGCATTTTCGCTTCCTTCTTCTGGATTTACATTTTGATATGCTTTAGCCGCTATTTCATATGCAACTTTAGATAATTCTTCAGTCTTAGATTTAATTAAATCAGTATCATTTCCTTCAAGAGCTTTCTTAACTTCACTAATTAATTCCTCAGCTTTAGTTTTTTCATCTTCAGTTATTTTATCTTTTAAATCTTCTAAAGCTTTTTCAGTAGAGAATACCATAGAATCTGCTTCATTTCTTATTTCAGCTTCTTTCTTCTTCTTTTCATCTTCTTCTTTATTAGCTTCAGCTTCTTTAACCATTTTTTCAATATCATCATCACTTAAGTTAGTACTTGATGTTATTGTAATAGATTGTTCTTTATTAGTACCTAAATCTTTAGCAGTAACATTAACTATACCATTAGCATCAATATCAAATTTAACTTCAATTTGTGGTACTCCTCTTTTTGCTGGAGGTAAATTAGTTAATTGGAAGTTTCCAAGTGTTTTATTATCTGCAGCCATTGGTCTTTCACCTTGTAATACATGAATATCAACAGCTGGTTGATTATCTACTGCAGTAGAGAACACTTGTGACTTACTTGTAGGGATTGTAGTATTCCTTGGAATTAAAACTGTCATTACATTACCAAGAGTTTCAATACCTAGAGATAATGGAGTAACATCTAATAATACAATATCATCAACTTCTCCAGTAAGTACACCACCTTGAATAGCAGCACCCATTGCAACTACTTCATCAGGATTTACCCCTTTATTAGGTTCTTTTCCTAATTCTTTCTTAACAAGTTCTTGAATATAAGGTATACGAGTTGATCCACCTACTAAAATAACTTTATCAATATCACTTGCTTTTAATTTCGCATCTTTAAGAGCTTTTCTAACTGGTTCAAGAGTTGAATCAAATAAATCACGACATAAATCTTCAAATTTTGCCTTAGTTAAAGACATTTCCATATGTAATGGTCCATCTTCTCCTTGAGTTATAAATGGTAAGCTAATTTCTGCCTTAGTCATTCCACTTAAATCTTTCTTAGCCTTTTCACTAGCATCTTTAATACGTTGCATAGCCATTTTATCTTTAGATAAATCAACACCATTCTCTTTTTTGAATTCTTCAACTAAATAATTACTAATTCTTTCATCAAAGTCATCTCCACCTAAACGGTTATTACCACTAGTTGATTTAACTTCAAATACACCATCACCAAGTTCTAGAATTGATACATCGAATGTTCCACCACCTAAGTCATATACTAAGATAGTTTGTAATTTATCTTGTTTATCAAGTCCATAAGCAAGTGCAGCCGCAGTTGGTTCATTAATAATTCTTTCTACTTCTAATCCTGCAATTTTACCAGCATTCTTAGTAGCTTGTCTTTCAGCATCATTGAAGTAAGCTGGAACAGTAATAACTGCTTTAGTTACTTTTTCTCCTAAATAACTTTCTGCATCTCTTTTTAATTTAGAAAGAATCTTGGCACTAATTTCTTCTGGTGTATATTCTTTGCCATTAGCTTCTACTTTTTCACTAGTACCCATCTTTCTTTTAATAGATGAAATAGTATTTTTTACATTAGTAACTGCTTGTCTTTTAGCAGTTTCTCCTACTAACTCATCATCACCTTTAAACGCTACAACTGAAGGAGTTGTACGATTTCCTTCGCTATTTGGAATAACCTTTGGTTCTCCTCCCTCCAAAACAGCAACACAACTATTTGTTGTACCTAAGTCAATACCTATAATTTTACTCATAATTTCTCACCTTTCCTTTATTTATTATTCATTAACTTTAACCATTGCTGGCCTTATAACTAAATCATTATACATATATCCTTTTTGCATTACTTCTAAGACTATATTACTTTCATAATTTTCATCTTTATCAGTAAGTACAGCATTCATAGTATTAGGATCAAATTCTTTATGTAAAGAATCAATCTCTTTTATACCATGATTATCTAATATATTAACCAAATTCCCATAAATCATCTTGAATCCACTTAAGAATTTAGATAACTCATCTGATAAATCATTATCATCTAGCTTAATAGCTCTTTCAAAATTATCAATAATAGGAAGTATTTCTTCTATAATAGATTTACCATCATACTTATATATTCTACTTATTTCCGTATCATATCTTCTTTTGACATTTATTATTTCCGCATTAAGTCTTAAAACTTTATCATTAAGAACTTGATTATCATTTTTTAATTTTTCAATTTCTTTATTATTCTTGTGTTCTTTCTTTTTATTATTTTTTTTAACACTTTCTTCTTTTACTTCATCAGTATTTAATACTTCTATATTTTCTTCCATCACTTACCCTCCAGTTCTTTAATTACATAATCAAGAAGTCCAACTACCTTATCATATTGCATCCTTTTAGGACCAATAATCGCTATAGTTCCTTCTTCACTATCAGTTTTATAATCTCTTCTAACAACAGTAACATCATCATCTATATTAGATTCATCACCAATATAAATATTGATTTCATTATCATCAAGATTACTAACTATTTCAGATATATTTTGATCATCTAATTTACTAGCAATTCTTCTTAAATCAGTCGCATTATCATATTCCGGTTGATTTAAAAGCTTACTTCTACCTTCAATATGAAAATTAGTATTCTTTTCTAAGAAGTCAGTAAATGCATCACAAAATATATTATAGACAACTTGATAATCATTTATTTTTTTAGCAAGTATTGGTTTAATCTCAAACTCTAATCTTTCACTTACTTCATTAATTGGAGTACCAACAAGCATCTTATTAATCATTTCAGATACTTTAATAATTTCTCCAACTTCAGTTCCAACAGGTAATATATATTGTTTATTTAATACACTACCTTTATCAGTACAAACAAGAGCCACTATTTTAGTTCCTTCAAGTGAAATTATATTTACTTGTTTTAATTTAGAATCTTCTAGATTCTTTCCAAGAACTACTCCAGTATAATTAGTAATATCACTAATAATTTCTAAGCTTTTACTTATCGCATCACTTACTACTAAATCAGTGTTATTAAATATTGCTTGAATCTTTAACATTTCTTCACCGTTTAAATCTTTAGGCTTCATTAAGTTTTCTACATAATATTTATAACCCTTTTGACTAGGAATTCTACCACTAGATATATGATTTTTTTCAATATACCCTAAATTCTCTAAAGCAACCATTTCATTTCTAATCGTAGCACTTGAACACTTCAATTTATTACATAGTGCTTTACTACCAACTGGATGAATAGTTTTAACATAAGTCTCTACTATTTCTTTTAGAAGTTTCTTTTTTCTATCATCCATATGCAAGTCCATCGTATCACCTTCTTTAGCACTCACTTTATCAACTTGCTAACACTATTATAATATTATGCTTAGCACTTGTCAATATATAACTGCTAATTTTTTAAAAAATTTACGTAAAATAAAATTCAATTATTAAAACCCGAATTTAAATGTTTTTATTACAAGAAAAAATACTATTATATTTCTACAATAGTACTTTTATCTAACTCTAATTTCATAGTAGTATTAAATTCAAATGATCCACTTACAAGTATTTTCTTACCATTATATTTATGATAATCACTTGTAGTATCAAGATTAACATTATAACCATAGTAATTATTAAGTATATTAACTACCCAAGAATATAATCCTAAATTATTTTTATCTACATATAAGTTATCTAAATATTCAAAAGCATTTATAATTACTCTAAATACATTTAATGTTTCTCCATCTGTTAATGCATCAATATAATCTACAAGAAGCATACTCTTTTCTTCTATTAAATTAATATCCCTTATTATTTCTTCATATGTAATAGATTTATTTTGAATTATATTATCTATATTAATTAATTCCCTTACCAATAGTTCATCATTATTTAAAGACTCCAACAAATATTCCTTTATACTCATTACTTATTCCGCCTTCTTAGTTATTTGATTTTCTCTAATAAGATGATTTATATATTTAAGAACATCTTCAGTATATTCACTAGCATTTATAGCACTATCAACTTTACTAGCCCAACCATCAAAATTCTTAGTATGAAATATTCTTCTTACTCCAACTAACTTACCACTTTTAATGCCTTCGATTATACTAGTCTTACTCATCATGCTAAATTCCATAAAATTTTGATAATTCATAACATATGTCGCATTATATATTGTATTATGATCTTTAGTAAATCTATCATTATTCTTTTCTAAAATAACTGTTCCAGTTGAATAGATAAACGCTACATAGCCTTCAAAGTCACCCTTACCAAATAATTTAAATCTATAGTCAGTATTTTCTATATATTCACGTGATTTTATTAAAATATCCATTTGTTCATCATATACACATGCACTCGTTTTTTCTCTAATTTTTGGTTCAGAATAACTTACAGATTCCCCTTTAGGAAGGATTTCCCAACCAGCTAAGTATTCAGAATCTGCTGAGTTACTAGTTATTATAGCCATTAATGATTCAGTATATTCACTACGTGTCATCTTTTCAATATCACTCTTACTATGATACATAAGCATTTTATGATTAGCTTCTTCTTCAGTCAGGTTAACTACTCTTAAATTTTCATGAGAACTAAGTATATTATCAACAAACTTTTTCACATCATCTGATTTATAATGCTTATTGCCAACTTTTATAGTCACATTATAATTAGGATTAAAAAGTTTCATCCTTTCAACTGCTTCAGAATATAAACTGCACACAATAAATGTGGGGTCAACATCTACTTCTTCACCGTTAATATTTTTTATATCTAATGTCATATCAACTGCACTTTTAGCAATACATAAATAAAATTTGTCAGGATCAAACATATTCATAAGTTCATGATAATCAATTTCAGTATCAAATATTTCTTTTACATACTTAAAACTAGTTATATAAGCAGTCAAACCTTCTATCGCAGTTTCAATTAATTGTTCATCGCTTACACTGTCGTTTGGTGTATATAACGACTTTTCTCGTGATCTTTTAAATTCTTCGTAATACGGAGAATTTTCCTTGTTTTTTAATACATCAGTAAGTCTTTTTCTTTCGTTTCTTAATATTTCTTTAAAGTCAGTTTCAAGTTCTTCTATTTTTTCATATGTACCTAATTCCTTTGCTACAAAACTAGGAAAAATTAACGAACGTAAAACATCAGTCATAAAATGAACAATAGAGAACTTAACTTTAGAGCCTTGATCATTTTGCATAACAACTATTTTTGGTGCACAAACACGATAAGAATAATTACCAAATGCATCATCTAACTTTCTAAAATAATAGTCATCTAAAAACTTTTTATAAAGATTAACTCCATTAACTACCTTAGAATTATCTATAAATAAATCATAGTTATCTCCACCATTAAGTACTAAACATTCATATCTAACAAGTTTTGAATCAAAAATATCTCTTTCTAAATTAGAATAATTATTTATCATAAAAACAGCCCCCTTAATTGGGAGCTATTATAGCACATTTTTTCGTTTTTGTCTATACTCGACATTTTCATAAACATTTACTATAATTAAATAGCAATGCCCAATGTTGTTATACATTTCCATCATATGGAATATTCATTATTATATTAGATACTTCATTTCTATAGAATAATACCATCATTCTCAGTTGAAATCAAAAAATCTACTTAAGAATTTTTCCATTTAAGTAAATCATCATATATTTTTCTTTTCATAACCATCTCATCTCCAACATTAAAATAACACATTTTTTTGCTATTTAAAGACTTTTTTATACTAATTTACACCTTTTTGCACCCACTTTTTGCCAATTTTCACACCTTTTTGCACTCACTTTTATAAGTTTGACATAATTTTATGGTTTTCTTCTCTTAATAATGTCATCTTCTCTAACTAGCAAATTCTAATGTAATATCACTTCTTTCGTATGTTCCGCCACTATTTCCAGATTTTGAAATAATACCAATTGCATTAGTTTCTTTACCTATTTTTGCAGTGATATATAAAAAATATTTTATGCAGCTAAATTATCCCATAAACCACTATAAGCAATAACATCTTTATTTCTCATCCATGTTTATATAGGTATTTTGAATTCCTGCGAATTTACATATCTTGCTAAATCTGTTAAGGTATAAATTCTTTATTATCTATAGTTATTACTTTAATTTTATTATCATTAACCTCTAATTCTGATTTTATTAATTTTTGTTTCATTAAAACATCCTGACATAATTTTAAAAATTATTTTTTCTTTGACAATTTTATTATATTCTAAGATATATTAAAACTCGAACTAATCAAAAAATTGAAAAGTTCGAGTTTAGTATCAATTTGGTGGAGGATGTGGGATTCGAACCCGCGACCCCCTGCGTGCAGGGCAGGTGCTCTAGCCAGCTGAGCTAATCCCCCAAAAGGTACAAGAATAATATATCATAGATTAGACATACTTTCAAGCACTTTTTAACATTTTTTATTTTTTTATTACAGTTATTAAACCATTCTCTAATTCTTCTAAGGCTCTTCCTAGTGCTTTTTTACTTTTATACTCATTTTCTTTCATTTGATAATGATTATTTTTAAGCATTTCCTTACTTCTTTTACTAGCAACATGTACTAGCATATATTTAGAGTCAACTATATTTAATAACTTATCAATTGATGGATATAACATATCTTATCTCTCCTTACAATAATATAATACTAAAAAACAGTATGTTTATACAACGAAAGAAAGACAATTTTACATTTAGTTTACTAATTTTCTTAAAGCTTCAAGTATTACTACCATTGCCCAAGTATCTTGCCTACAATATTCAATTAATGCTTGATACTTTAAGTTAAATTCTTCTTTTTGCATATATGGATAATTAGCATATACAACAATTGCTTCCGTACCATTTTTAACTACTAAATCCTTATAAGATAAATCACTAAATACTGGAAGAGTCTTTTTTATTGAGAATGATCCAGACAAGTCACTATTATAGTAGTTAAATATTTTAGCTTCTTCACTATTAAAGCCTAGACCTTCATATAACTTGCTATTAGTATTTACAAGCCACAATAAGTCATATCCTTTATCATATATTTCCATAAGTCGTTCTTTATACTCAGGAAATATCTTACTAAGTTCTTTTATTCTTGATTTTTCAAACCCAACATTTTGAGCAAACATCGTGCCACCTGGTTTAATATTCTCCACTAAAGTTTTAACTAACTCTTCTCTTTCATCTTCGTGAGTTTTACAAAGAAAAACAAAATTATCTTCTAATTTATCACATACACCAGGTTCATATTCAATATGTAGGCTATATTCAAACGGAGATTGAATATAAGGAAACTCTCCTTTAAATCTTGGAAGTGGACATGGAAATGTCTCAAAATCTAAATGATATATTGGATATTTTAAAGTACTTAATCCAGCCTTTAACTTCTCTTTATTTATATATTCTCTTTTAAATTCTAAACATTCTCTTTGTAGTTCATGTTTACGACTAGTTATCCATGATTCAGGTACATCAAGCATGCCATAATAACCACGATTAATAATTTCAAGACCTTTAACTCTCTCTCCTGATTCATCAAGAAAACCAGAACCATTATTTAAATAGTTTAAACTAGAATTTTTAGGTGGTATCATTTTACCACAAACTGTACTTAAATATTTACATTCATCGGTTTTCTTTCTTTTACAAAACACTCCAAGAGGACAAGGATCAATATTAGGTTCAAATAATCTACCTTCCAAAATAGTAGCTTCAGTATCTATTATACTTTGATACTCACGAGTTACTTCAGTCATATCAAATAAAGTAATTAACTCTTCTCCATCACTGCTTTTCTTGTAATTAGGTTTACCATCTATATATTCCCCATCAAAAATATAATTTTTATTTAGTACTGCTAAATAATAATTAATATTTTTACATCCTTCTAAATTATCAGAATTCTTATATTCTCCTTCAATAATAAATCTTTGAATAGCTAAGTCATATATATACTTACCAATTCCATATTTATCAAATAATTTCTGCCTTTTTTCTTCATACTTCTCAAGTGGCATTTCACTCTCTAAGGGATATCCCGCTATTTCACCTTTTAATTTAAAAATATTTCCATCCTTCTTAAATATCGGATATTTCTCACTCTTCTTATGATTACCAACAAGATTCATATAATTATTGTTAGTAGTAGCCTTAACTTCTACTATATTAATAGTATCATCTACTTCATTATAAATATCAATATAACACAAATATCTAATACCATTTCTCAAATATTCAAAACTAACTTGATCACGTGTAGATTCAGCATAACTAGAAGTACCACCAAACATCTCTGTTACAATTCTTCCGGCTTCCATTTCCACTTGTTTATAATATGGCATCATTGCTTTTAACTGAGCATTTTCTTTCTCAGTCAAATCCACTTCTTCTTCATTTTCATCTAATTCAAACATTGATCCCACTAATTCTTTTATTTGATCTTGTATTTCTTGCTTCTTATATTCTTCATAGCTAATATCTGCATCTAATCTATCCTTCTTCACTTCTTCTAAAGCAGAGTATCTTCTACACCTTGTATAATTTATAAAATCAGTCTTAGTAACAGCCATCCCTAAATATTAACCTCAACACTTATTTGATCATCTTTATTACTTATTTTAATAACACTTTCTCTTAAAGATTTATTATTATTTAAATCAACTACATCACTATCAATATTAGTAGCTAAATATCCATTATCAATAAGATCTCCTACTTTAATATAAAGATTTTCATCTCCAATATTCTTTTTATTATCTTCTCCATACTTTAAACTACATTTTTCAATAACATCTATTTTAATCTTTTCCATAGCTACTGTATCAATTGAATCATCAAATGCATAAGCAAATTTATTTACATTACTAAAATACAATACAGTAAATAAGATAAATACTATTATTGCTATTATTAAATTTACATCTTTTAATCTTTCTAATTTTTCCATATTATTTAATACTCCTATTCTATTATAGTTATCAATTATGCCAAAGCCCTTTGCATTAGGCAGTACTATTATCGAACACCCTATTTGATCATGAACGGATCGTCCAAAGAGCCTTCACCGCTTAAAAATTCTTGATTCGATGTAAGATAGAAGACTGGGCGAGCACCATAGGGGTTATCAACGCTGCTATATTGGCTACCGTTCATACGACCTCCGCTATCGACAGCCCACGCAGTGAAGTCGCCACTATTAGCCCCATTACGAGAAAGTGTCCATTCCCATGTGTTCTTTGTAGTATCATTATTACTTTGATGCATCCAGCCTGTTTTTAGGGTTGCTCTATTATCATATGTTCCACCAGTTATTGCTAATGCACTTGCTCCCAATGACAATGTATAATCACTTGCATATATTAAGCCTATTTTAGCAGTAGGATTTGTCCATTCGCCAACTGTACTTGTTTTCGTACTTCTATTCATTTCATGTAAATATATTTGGCTTGGTGTTAAATCGTTGAAATAATTTGGACCATTACTTCCATCATATGTTTTTGTGTTTACTGCACTCCATGTCCAGTTTTCTATCTTATTTGACCACGTTGTTTTTTGTAAGTAATCATATGTTGTGTTCGTTAGGAATCCTGAGCCATTTAAACTTGCATATAACGTACTGTCTCCCCAGTTTACATCAGCATTTATTGAGTTCCATTTTGTTTCTATTAATTGCTTATATTTAATTAGTTTAACATGATTTTTTCCATTTGCATCTGAGAATACTCCTAATACACGATACATGTATTTATCTTGATTTGCTGTACAATTAGATTTATCTGTTGTACCAAAGCAGATAAAGTTATTTGGATTAGTACTAGTTCCTACTGCGCCACTTCCTACATATCGATATCCATCGCCTTCTAGTCCACTTTGCCATAAGTTTCCACTTGTGATTAATTTTTCAGCAAATGTTTTTTCACTTGGCTTACATGAAAACGATTTTATATTACCACTGGTGTATGGTTCCACAGTTATTGTATAGACATTACCACCTAAACCTAGTTGACTAGAAGTAGTATTTGTTACACTACTAGAAATATTAATTGATTTATTTGTCCCCACTTTAAGGTTTGATATTTTACCATTTACAATAACACCATTTGTACCAGCTGTAGTTAATTCCTTTAGAGTTTTAGTAGTAGAGCCAATAGTAATTTTCACAGATTCATCACTACCATCAGTAATAGTTTTCGTAACTGTTGCAGTCACTTTAAAGTTATAAGTACAATCAACAGCTAAATCTCCATCCGCTAGACTTGCAGTGGCTAAAGTATAATTCGGATTATCTGTTAGTGGAGTACCACTACTATCAGAGTTTGCATAATATGTTTGATTTAAGTAATCAATACCCATTAAATCATTTGTAAGTTTTAAATATAATTTAGTTGTATCTGTTTTAATTGTCGCAGTACCATATTTATTTGTTTCTGCACTAATAGTTGAGTCTGTAAGACTTGTATTAACATCAATTTGAAAATAAGCATATGTTGCCCCTACTATTAAAAGTATTAAAAATACTAATCCGATTATTAATGATGTCTTTTGCTTTTTACTTAAATCTTTTATATTCACTACTACCATTTCCTTTACTATAAAAATTATAACAAAATAAATTCTAAATATCAATTAACAGAGCATAAAAAAGAATAAATTACTACTTATTCTTCTTAGATTCATCTTTTTGGATAAATTTAACTTTAACACCTTTTACTTTTCCAAATTGATATTTAACACCTTTTGGTAAATTCTTTTTAATATGTTTCATAGTAATCTTTTCACCTCGCCTAAATAATTATAGCATACTATTTTAAATTCGTGTATAATATTTTTAAGAAATGAGTGATTTAATATGATTAGTAACGGAATTGATATAATTGAAATAAAAAGAATGGAAGGAATTAAAAAATTAGATAAGATATTTACAGATAAAGAACTAGATTATTATGAAAAAAGACATAGTGTTGAAACTCTAGCTGGAATGTACGCTAGTAAAGAAGCAGTATTAAAAAGTATGGGTGTCGGAGTTGAAGGTTATAGTCTACTTGATATAGAAATTCTACATACAGATAAATATATGCCTTATTTAAACTTTCATGGTAAAATAAAAAAAGAAATAGAAGAAAATAATTATAAATTTTCTTTATCTATTTCTCATGATAAGAATTATGCAGTAGCTAGTGTAATTAGATTTAACTAACTAATATATTATACTTTTCTACTTCATTATCCCAAGTAACATATTTTGGATCTCCAAAGTGACTTGGAAGTTTATAATTCTTAACTAAATAATCACCTAGAAACCTTGTTGCTTTTTTAGCACCTAAATAATTTAAATGGTCTCCCTTATCTTTAGTTTCAGTAGTCCAATCTATATTAATTTCACTTTGTAAGTTCATATCTAAGTAAGGAATATTTAATTCTTCACTTAGTTTTTTTATACTATTATGTTTTTTATAATTCATATTCTTTTGAGTATTACTACTAACTAGTATAAACTCTATACCTAATTCATCACACTTCTCTTTTATCTTCTTTACATAAGTTATATTCTTTTTAGGTATAGGATGCATACCCTTTTTGTACTTCATATAATCTCTAGGTTTACTAGCACGTGATTCCTTAATTAACTTATATCCTTTCTTATTATCAGTATAAGTATAATTAACATTTTCAGTTAAATCATTTATTGATAAATTCTTCCATCTATTATGATAATTTAAGTAAGGAAATGATTTCTTTAAACCAGATATAATTGTATTTACAAAAGTATAATCCCTAAATAAAGCATTAGTTTCTAGTACTACTACTTTAGGTTTTTGCTTTTTTATAGAAGTAGTAAAGAACGAATATGAGTCATATAATCTTTGGGCAGAAGTACCACATATATATGAAGTAAAACCATGTTCACTATACATTTGCATAGGAGAAAAAGCAGTATAAGTAAGGGAATCACCAATTACTACAACATCAATTGTATTATCAGGTTCTCCTAAAATACCATTAGCCGCTACTTCTATCATACCAAACTCTTTAAGATTATTTTTAGGTATAAATAGATATGACAAAGAAGATATTATTAAAAATAAACTAGATAAAAATAATATAATTTTAATATAATTTTTAATACTTTTCATAACTACTCCTAAAAATCTGCATACATTGGATCTATTGGAGTATAACCATCTCCATAAGCTCCAAATGTAAGTAAATATAAAACTAATATATAATATAAAGTCCATCTAACAATAATATTCTTTTTACTAACATTTTCTCTTATATTTACATTTCTTTCTCTTAATATACCTACTATAAATACTATAATAATAGTAACTAATATAATCTTAAAGTCTTGAATATCTAATCCAAATGATAAATATGTATCATTTTTAAATTCTTTTAAACTAAAGTCAGTAAATATCTTCTTAAATATATTTAAGCCATCTTCTAATATTGGTACTCTAAAGAATAACTCTCCAAATATAACTATTATAGTAGTCTTTATACTTCTAAGTATTCTTACTATAAAGTTATCTCTATTAATATGTAATACTTTATATCCTTTTATAATAAATGGTTCAAATATATTAGCAAGAAGAATAAAAGTAAAATGATAAAGTCCAAAGAATATATAGTTATATCCTGCTCCATGCCATAATCCATTTAATAGCCATACACATAATAGTGCAATACTTCCGGCAACTAGTGGTCCAAAATGGTTACCAATCTTCTTTCTTAAACTACCAGTAATCTTACGACTAAACTTTGATAATGATACAGGATAAAAAATATAATCTTTAAACCAAGTACCTAAAGTAATATGCCATCTAGTCCAAAAATCACTTATACTTTTAGAAAAGAAAGGTTGACGAAAGTTCTCTGGTAATTTAACATTAAATATTTCTCCACTACCAATAACTATATCCATTACTCCAGAAAAATCCATATATAACTGAATAGTATATAATATTACAGCAAATAATAGTAATCCACCAGAGTATTCATGATAATTAAGAAGTATAACTTCCACTATATTATTAAGTCTATCTGCTACTACTAGCTTCTTAATCATACCATAGCATATTCTTTGAAAACCAAAACACATATTCTTATAATGAATCTTTTCTCCTTTATACAAAGATTCACTAGTGTCATTATATCTTGCTATTGGTCCTTCCATTATTTGAGGAAAGAAAGCCATATATAAAGAAAGTCTAAATATATTATTATCAGCTTCTATTTTATCTCTATACACATCTACTAAATAACTTATAGCTTCTAGTGTATAGAATGATATCCCAATAGGAGCCAAAAACTTAACTTCATTCATTCTTAAAGTACTACCAAATAATTCTAATACATTATTAATATTTAAAGTAATAAATGGTAAATACTTAAGAAGAGATAATAAAATTACTTGAAGTATTATACCTAAGAATAAAACTATTCTTTGTTTCTTCTTATATTTTTCTTTAATACATTTCTTTTCTTCTTTACTCGAAGCATTTAATTCATTTAAACCTCTTCTTTTAACACTTTTAAGCCATAATCCTATAAAATATATAAAAAGAGTTGTAAAGAGTAAATACATGAGTAATTTACCACTAATAGAGAAAAAGAAATAATAACTCGCTAGGAGTAAAACTACAAAGCGAGTTTTCTTTGGCATTATTTGATATAAGAACATAATAATAGGTAAAAATACTAATAAATATTCTACATCACAATATTGCATTTTTAATTATCACTTTCTAACTTTTCAATTAAAGCCATAATACTACTAACTGAATTAAAATTAACTGGTACTATTTCTACAGTAGGAATTTCTACATCAAATTCATCTTCTATTTCAGCAACTAATGATAAGATAGATAATGAATCTAAGTAATGATCATCTACTAATGTAGTAATATTTTCATAATCTACACCAGGTTTAATTTCATTTAATATATCTAATAATCTTTCCATTATATTTCTCCTTTCTTTTCATATTTAGGACAATTTATATCATAAGAACATATCTTATTCCTAACTAAATAATCTGTATTATCTTTTATAAGTATTACTTTAGGTAAATCTCTTGATAAAAATAAATTCATGCCTTCTGTTACTGAATAAGCCCCAGTCTTATAAAATACAAATACATCTCCAACACCAAGTGAAGGTACTAAAAGTTGTTTAACTATTATATCATTAATAGTACATAAAGAACCACATATATTATAAGCATCTTCTAATTCTTTAGTACTACTAGAGATAATCTTAAATTCTGGAATTTTCATCGCCATTGTTTGTCCATAGTAAACTAAGTGATTAATACCACCATCTACTATAGCAAAGTTTCCTGATTTATTGGTCTTAATATCTACAACACTGGTAAAATATGTTCCACAGTCAGCTGCGATACTTCGACCTATTTCAAGAGTAACTGTTAAATCCCTAAAATTTTCATATATAATATTATTAAGTTCATTTAAGTAATCTACTTCATTAAAGCCTTCTTCTTCACCTTGAAAATAATAAACTGGAAGTCCAGGGCCATACTCAAGTTCCTTAATAGTATAGTTATGTTCACTTTTTAATTCATCAATAAATTCTTTTAAAGCATCTAATTCTTTTCTTAATCTTTTTACATGATAATGCTGAGTACCTGAGAAATATTCAATACCAACAATATCAATTAAATCATAATTATTCTTCTTTATTATATTGATTATCTCATCACGAGTCATACCAAACTGATTATTACTAGTTAATCTTAAAAGCATTTTGATTTTCCTATTATATTTTTGAGCTAAACCATTTAGTAGTTCATATTGTTTTAAAGATTCACTAGTAAAAATACCTACTTCTTCATTATGAGAGAAGATATTTTCAAAATCTTCTGGACTTTTATTTACTCCTGATAAAACTATCTTATTTCTACTAACATCTAATATTTTGCATATTTGATATTCTCCATCACTACAAACTTCAAATCTATCAACATAATCATTTAATTCTTTTACAATAAACGTATTAGCTTTAATTGCAAAACATAAATGAGCATTACTTAAAGCTTCTTTTAAAAATTCTATTCTTTTAATTAATGTATCTATATTAAATACAAAGAACGGAGTTTTATATTTTTCTAATAATTTATTTTCTTCCATTGTTTAATACTTCACTTTCTAAATATTTACGATCTATTTTACCATTTTTATTAAGAACAAATTCATCTATCTTTTTAAATACACTAGGTATCATATATACTGGCACAGACTCGTTTAAAGACTCAATTATTTCTTCACGAGTAATATCTCCGATATAAAAAGAGTATAATTTATTTTTCTTTTCAATAAATATTGTACAAACTCTTTTAACTCCTTCAATTTTCATAATTGCACGGTCTATTTCTTCAAGTTCAATACGATGTCCCATATATTTTACTTGGAAATCTTTACGACCAGTAAATACTAAATTACCTTCGCTATCATACTGAGCAAGATCTCCAGTTTTATAAATCATTTCATTGTAATGATTATTAAGTGGATTTTGAATAAATGATTTATTAGTTTGAAGAGTATTATTATAATAACCTAGTCCAAGACATGTTCCACTTACACATATTTCACCACTAATATTAGGAGCACTTATTAATTCATTATTCTCATTTAATAAGAATACTTTTTCATTCTTAAATGGAATACCAATAGGTAGTTTTTCATACATCTTACTATGATCAATTATATAATAAGTACAATTACAAGTTATTTCCGTTGGACCATATAAGTTAACAAATATCGCATTTGGTAAAGCATTCATCCATAAATTCAAATGTTTTATAGGCATAACTTCTCCACTAAATAATATTTTATTAACAGTATCAGGCACTTTATAATCAAGTCCATGAAATGTTGTAATAAGACATAACGCACTTACCGCCCAGATTAAAGTTGTTACTTGATTATCAACTAGATAATCAAGTAGCTTTACAGGGTTTGAAAAATAAGCTTTTGGTACAATTACAAGAGTAGCTCCAACAAAAATGCTTGAATAAATATCTTTTACAGAAACATCAAAGTCAAAAGGAGCTTGATTAGCAATTAAATCATCTTTATTAATATTAAAATTACTTGTAAATATCGGAATAAAATCAATTATAGAACGATTAGATACTACTACTCCTTTAGGAGTACCAGTCGAACCAGAAGTAAAATTAATATACACTGGATCTATATCTAATTTATTGTTTCTAATACTATTAAGAATATCCAAGTTAGTAGTTCCTTTTAATAATTCACTTGTATTTAATATAATAGAATTTTCAAATACTTCCTTAGCTTTATCAAAATTTTCTTCGTTAGTAATAATTACTTTACTTAATAAAACATTATTAATTTCTTTTAAACGAACACTAGGAAAATCAGGATTTACAAGAGAATAACAACCACCAGCATAAAGTATCCCAAAAAATACTTCTAAAGTAGTAATTCCTTTATCCATAAATACAATAACTGGATCATTTAAATTAATATATTTACTTAAATTAGTTCCAATAACTTGAGAACTATTTAATAATTCTTTATATGTAACAGATTCATTTTCACATTTAATAGCAGTTTTTTCACTATATAAATTAGTAGAATTTTCTAAATACTCCAAAACACTTTTCATAACTACTCCTTTTACTACGTATATAATAATATCAAAATATATTTAAAAATATCTAAATATAACCTTAATATTTATTAATGTTTAGATTTTACCAAAAAAATAAAAACTAGACTATCTACTTTTAGTAGCGTTATGTCTAGTTTAATTAACATTCAAGATAATTTCTATTTGAAATTTATATGGTTTCTTAGGTTTACTAACTAATTTAATATTTCCATCATGCATATCTACTATCTTTTTAGCAATAGATAAGCCAAGTCCAGTTCCTGTATTATTACTACGAGCTTCATCTCCTACTACAAATGGTTTAAACAAATCATTACCTAAATCACTTGATATTCCCACTCCATTATCTGCTATAATTAATTTTACTTTTTTATTATGCAACTCCAACTTAAAGTATATTTTAGTACCTTCCTTATTATACTTAACAGAATTATTAACTATATTTTCAAATAATCTTATCATCAGATTCTTATCAATACTTAAAAGTATTTCATTACTAGGTATATTAGTTTCTAATTTATAGCCATTTAATTCTAATTCAGTTTTCTTCTTACTCAAATATTCTTGGCAAAAAGAAGTAAAATTAACTTCTTCTATTTGCATCTGATACTCTGGATGTTCTATTTGTGCATAAACAAATAATGTATTAATTATATTACTAGCATCTATACTCTTATTATATATAGCATCTATATATTTCTTCTTTTGATCTTTAGGTATAACTCCATCTTGAAAAGCTTTAGCATACCCACTGATAACTGTAAGTGGAGTCTTCAAATCATGACTTAAGTTAGTAATAATCCTTTGTTTCTCTTTATATATATTTTTGCTCTTTTCTTCTTCTTTTTTTAATTTTAATAATAGTTCTCTAAAAGAATCAAATAGATTATCAAATTCTTTTGGTATATCTTTATTATCTAATACTTCTAAAGTATCATATTCATAATTATCAATAGCATTCTTAACAGGTTTAATAAATTTATTAATTCTTTCATAAAATAGATAAGTTACAATAATAATTAAGATAATTATACCTGCTAGTAAATATAACCAATTAGACATACTACTTTTAATTGCTTTATTATAAAGTTTATTATTAAACATAGGTTCAACAAATATTAAAGTTCTACTTTTACCATCATTAGTTTCATAATTAAATTTCTCAACATAATTACTACTACCATTAACACCCTTTATAAGATTAAATTCTCTTTTAGTTAAACTATCTTTCCCACCAAATACATTACCTTCAAGTACATTTAAATCTTTATTTAAAATAGCATAATCATCTGCTTTTTCAAAAGGAGAATCACTATCTAAAGTAGTTTTAAGTACTAAGTACTTCTCTTCTTCTTTATCATCAAACTCATATATATTAAAATAACTATCTCTATAATAATCATTTATAAATTCTATATCACTAGAATTAATAGTTATTTTAGGATTATTATCTGTTTTAAATATAATATTTAAATCTTGATCAAATATTACAAAATCACTTCTTTTAAATTTCTTTAATGGAATTTTATTAAAATCATCTTCTTTTAAGTATTCTTCATATTCAAATAAATAGTCTATATTAGGAATATATCTATCCATCTTCTTATTAACTATACCATTAATTAAAACAAACAAAAGAAGAACAAGTATAGCATAAATACTAAAATAGAAAACACAATAACCTATAAAACTTTTTTTAATATTCTTATTTTTCAAATTTATAACCTACTCCCCTAAGTGTTTTTATATATTTTGGTTCTTTTGGATTATCTTCTATTTTATTTCTTATATTAGATATATGTACCATCATAACATTGTCATCAAACTCATAATAACTACCATTTAAATACTCATATAATTCACTTTTAGTAAATATCTTATTAGGATTCTTCATAAGAATCGAAAGTATCTTAAATTCAGTAGTAGTTAAATTAATTAAATTATTATTCTTTTTAAGAGTATATTCTTCTAAGTTTAATACCAGATTATCTATTACTATTTCTTTAGCCTGATTATTTAAATTAGTTCTTCTTAATATTGCATTAATATTAGCAATCACTTCCAGTGGATTAAATGGTTTAGTTATATAAGCATCTGCTCCAATATCAAAACCAAGAACTTTATCTATATCCATAGTTTTAGCAGATAATATAATAATAGGAAGATACAGATTAGTTTCTCTTATCTTTTTAATAAGCTCATATCCATTAAGATTAGGCATCATTATATCACTTATAAGTAAATCAACATGATTATTTTTAAGTATTTCTAATGCTTCTAATCCATTACTTGCACTTATTACATCAAACTTATTACTAGTTAAATATAGCTTTAATAACTCAACTATATCTAAATCATCTTCACATATAAGTATTGTAGCCATATATACCACCTCGAACTCAAAATTATTTTAGCACATATTGACCCAAATTAGTATCTTTTTTGACTATAATATTTATTTCTGTATTTATTAACTCACACATAGTTGAATATTTAAACATCTTATTAACAACATCCCAAATATAATGGCAGCCTATTATCTAGCACATCCATTACATATCTGATATAATGAAATTGGTTAACCATATATTTTGCTTTCGGAAACATTATTTTGGTTACCATAGAGTATGATTCATATATAACGTATATGACATACTCAACTGAATACCTATTCTCACAATATGTAAAATATTGTTCTGGATATTCTTTTTTTTCTGTTTGGAAGAACATCAAATGATATTACTCTAGGAAGATTTATTATATGCTTTGGATACCCCTACATGTGTTCTTTTTAATATATTTCTTACTATATTATCACTTATATTATTTTCTTCTAATATATAATTCAAAAAAGCAACCAATGTTGCTTTTCACATTTAATACAGTTTACAGGTACTTCCGTAAAAGTAATCCATCCGTATTCTTTATTTGGAAATATACTACTGCATATTTCAAGGAAAGACTTTGTTCGAATGTCTCTCATTATACATCCTTAACAATATAATTATCCGAAGCTCTATAGAGAGTTGGACAAACCGCATTCGCATTATTCACATTTTCATTGTTCACGTTGCCATCATCATTCACATTTCACGCATTGAAATTACATCATTAGCCCCATTACAAGAAAGTTTAGTCCAGTCTTCCCTATATCTAAACACACTTTATACAACTCCACTCCCACGAGAGTTTGAAAGATAGGTCTGATTTGTTATTTATATTTCTATGCAAAAAGTGTGTTGATACCATTTTCGGCAAACGCCGACTTTACAGCCGGCGAGTGTTGTTTTAGCACATATTGGCAGTATTAAAATCTATAATAATTTTCGTTATCAAGACTTTTCGCTAGCCGCACCCGTGCTACAACGCATTAGGCGGCTCTGTTATCGAACGCCCTATTTGATCATGAACGGATCGTCAAGTGACCCATTTCCGCCCAAAATTGCTTGATTCGATGTAAGATAGAAAACTGGGCGCACGCCAATCGCACTGCTCATACCGCCGTCGTCCATGAAACCGAGGCTAGACACACGCCACGCACCGTAGTTGCCACTGCTAGAAGCCCCAGAACGAGAGAGCGTCCATTCATACCAAGCCTTCGTTGTGTCATTTTTACCTTGATGCATCCAACCTGTTTTTAATAAAGCATAGTTTGCGTCAGTTCCTGTTGTTATTGCTAATGCACTTGAACCCAATGATAATGTATAATCACTTGCATACATTAAGCCTATTTTACCAGTAGGATTTGTCCATTCGCCAACTGTACTTGTTTTCGTACTTCTATTCATTTCATGTAAATATATTTCGCTTGGTGCTAAACCATCTAAATAATCTGGCCCATTACTTCCATCATCTGTTTTTGTATTTACTGCACTCCATGTCCAGTCTACTATACGATTACTCCATTCTGTATTTTGTAAGTAATCATATGTTGCGTTTGTTAAGAATCCAGAACCATTTAAATTTGCATATAATGTACTATCTCCCCAGTTTACATTTACATTTGTATTATTCCATACATATTCTCCTAATTGTTTATATTTAATTAGTTTAACATGATTTTCTCCATTTGCATCAGAGAATACTCCCATTACTCTATACATGTATTTATCTTGATTTGCTGTACAAGCAGATTTATCTGTTGTACCGAAACATATAAAGTTATATGGATTATTAATAGTTCCTACCCTACCACTCCCTGTATATCTATAACCATCTCCTTCTAAATTACTTTGCCATAACCATCCACTATCAATTAAATTTTGTGCAAGTGTTTTTGTTGTATCAATTTTATATCTCACTTTACAAGAAAATGCTTTTGTATCCCCACTTGTATATGGTTCAATTTTTATTGTATATGAATTACCTACTAGTTTATCTTGAGTAGTTGCTGTATTTCTTACCATACTTGTTAGTAGTATTGATACACTATTTCCTTTTGTTAGGTTTTTAATTTCTCCACTTACTATGATACCATTAGTTCCTGCTGTTGTAAGTTCCTTAAGAGTCATTGTCCTATCTCCAACTACTACTTTTACATCTGAGTCTGAATTATCAGTTATAGGAGTTGTTACAGTTGCTGTTACTTTATAATTATAAGTACAATCTAGTGCTTCATCTCCTTCTGATAATTGTGCTGTTGCTAATGTGTACTTTGGATTAGTAGTTAGTGCTAGTCCATTTTCATTTTCATTAGCATAATAAGTCTTTCCTGCATTTGCTTGACTCATTAAATTTGCATCTAAATTAAGATATAACTTAGATGTTTTAATTTGCATTGTTGGATTTCCTAAGTTGTTTGCTTTACCTGTTACCTTAGCTCCTGTCTTATCACTTGTTGCATTTATACTAAAGTATGCATATGTTCCACCTACTAAAAGTAATAGAGCAAAAACAAGTGCTACAACTATAAGTTGTTTTTTCTTTTCTTTCATGATATCTTTCCTTCCTTTACTATCATGATAAGAATATCAAATTTGATTATGAATTTCAATATTTAAATATATAATTTGTCATTAAAATGTAAATAAAAAGAAACTCATTATAAACTAGTCAATAAAAAGTAGACAGTTAAAAAAGATACTTTAAAACCCTGATTCGATTTTATATTGAATTGGGGT
>CAKOMQ010000007.1 GCA_934096715.1 uncultured Bacilli bacterium | reverse complement strand
AATCCAACAATGCAAATTAAAACATCTAAGTTATATCTTAATTTAGATGCAAACTTAATGAGTCAAGCAAATGCAGGAAAGACTTATTACGCTAATGAAAATGAGAGTGGGCTAGCACTTGAAACTAATCCAAATTACACATTAGCAACAGCACAATTACCAGAAGGAGATGAAGCACTAGACTGTACTTATAATTATAAAGTAACAGCAACCGTAACAACTCCTATAACTGATAATTCAGACTCAGATGTAAAAGTAGTAGTTGGAGATAAGACTATGACTCTTAAGGAACTTACAACTGCTGGAACTAATGGCATTATAGTAAGTGGAGAAATTAAAAACTTAACAAAAGGACAAAGTGTATCAATACCCCTAACAAGTAGTGTAACAAATACAGCAAATACACAAGATAAACTAGTAGGTAATTCATACACAATAAAAATAGAACCATATACAAGTGGGGATACAAAAGCATTTTCTTGTAAATTGCATAAAGATACATTAGCAGACCAATTAATAGCAACTGGAAATTTATGGCAAAGTGGACTAGAAGGCGATGGTTATAGATATACAGGAAGTGGCGCAGTAGGAACTAGTACTAATCCAAATAACTTTATATGTTTTGGTACAACAGATAAGTCAGCTTGTACAGCAAATCAAGATAAATATATGTATAGAGTATTAGGAGTATTCTCAGATGCAAATGGAGATAACCATGTTAAATTAATCAAATATAAACAATTAATATCAGCAGAATGGAATGATACAAGGCCAGATGTAAATTGGGAAGATAGTACATTATATGCAAGTTTAAATGGTTCTGGATTCCTAACAAATACAACATATGATTACCTACAAGATACAACATGGAACAATAAAATAGAAAACTGGACATGGAGTGCAGTAAATACAAAGACATGGGAAGATCTAACAAATAATTCATATTATTATGCAAGTAGTCCAAAAGGAATATATTTAAATGAAATGCATAAGGAATCAAATGGTACACTATGTACTAATTACAATAGTGGTGCAGTAAACTGTAATGGAGGAGCATGGACAACACCAAGTGCCAAGATAGCCTTAATGTATGCAAGTGATTATGCATTGTCATTAGGGTCAAGTGCTTTAGCACTAACAACAGGAACATATACAAACAAAGATTTATTAAAAACAGGCTGGATGCATCCAAGTAATAACGATACTACAAAGGAAACATGGGAATGGACACTTTCTCGTGGTGGGCTTTTTGGTAGTTTATTTCGTGCGTGGTTTGTTCAAGGTGACGGTTGTGTGAACCACAACAATGTGTTTGTTACGTATGGGGTGCGCCCAGTCTTCTATCTTACATCTGATACAAAAATTACAACAGATGGAACTGGAAGTCTAGAAAATCCATTTATCATCGAAGAATAAGGGTATTCAAGTATGGATACCTTTTTACTTTGAAAAAAGATGTTCTAAAATTAATGACAAAAAGTAATAAATTTGATACAATATTTCTAGAATAGTGGGAGTAAGTGTGATGAAAAAATTATTATTTATAATTTTAAATTTTATTTTAATTGCAAATGTCTCTGCAACTACCTATGAGTGTAAGGGACAATATGATGCAAAGATAAATTTAGATAAGGATACTATAAATTTAAATACAAAAACTAAAATGTATGTAGAAGAAGATTCTATCAAAAATGATATGAAGTATGATGTTACTTATAAGATTAATGGTGATGATAGAATTATTACTTTAACTAATGATAAAGGTAAAGCAAGTATAAGCGCTAAAATGATTGGTACTGTAAATATAACTGTAACAGTAAGCTTTTTAGACGATAAAAATAATCAACTAGGAACATGTACTAAAGAAATACCTATTAGTGTTATTAGTAATGATGTTACATTAAAGAGTTTAACTATAGATAAATTTGATCTGTCTGGTATATTTAAAAGTGATAAATATGAGTATGATATAGAACTTCCTTATGAAGTTGAAAAAATAATTATAAATGCTGAAGCCACTAATAGTGAAGCGGTAGTGTCTGGTACTGGCGAAAGATTTTTAAATGAAGGTAAACAATCATTTAAAGTACTTGTAAAACATAATAATGATGGTGCTAGTTATACTATAAATGTAAATAGATTAATAGCTAGTAATGATACTACTTTAAAGCTGCTTAGTGTTTCTGGTTATATTTTAACTCCTAATTTCAATAGTAATATCGATGAATATACTTTAAATGTAAATGAAAGTGTTGATAAAATAACTATTAATGCTATTCCAAACAATGAAAACGCTACTGTTAATGGAACAGGTGAAAAGATACTTTCTAGTGGTAAAAATGAATTTGTTATAAGTGTTTTAAGTGAAAGTGGAGATACTAAAGAATATAAAATAATTGTTAATAAAACTAAAGGTACTAGTTTACTTACAGATTTAAAAGTAAGCAAATATAAAATAAGTCCTAAATTTAATAGATTGACATTTACTTATGAAATAGATGTTTACAGTAATATTAAAGAACTTAAGATAGTGGCAAGTGCTAAAGATGGGGATAAAATAGAAATCTTAGACAATGAAAACTTAAAATATGGTAAGAATGAAATATATGTTAAAGTAAGTGGTCCTGATAAAACTACTAGTGTTTATAAAATAATTGTAAATAAATATAAGAAAAAAGAATTAATTAATAATTTAGGTAAAGATAGTAATACTTTAATAAGAATTTTATTTATTATATTCATATTATCTACTATCATAATGTTTATATTACTTGGACTATTTATAAAAAGGAATTTCTTTAAACCTAAAAAGATTAATTTAAAAAAGAAAGTGAATAATAAAAATAAAAAGAATAGTAAAAAGAAGGTGACCAAGTAATGTTTGGACGTATACTTTACATAAGCGATAATATAGCGCATGTAGAAAATTTAGGCAATGTAAATGTAAGTGACTTAATGAATTTACATGTTATATTTGAAAATAACACAGATAGAATACTAGGTGAAATAGTTGAATTAAATAAAGATGTCATTAAAATAAGATTTTTAGGAGAATTTCAAGGTAAGAAGTATTTAAATGGTGTACTTAGAAAGCCATCTTTAACTAGTAAGATAAGAATTATTAATGGCGAAGAATTACTTGAATTAGTGGGTACTCTTAATAAAGATTCATTTGTACTAGGTATGAGTGCTATATACAAAAACTTTATGGTATGTCCTAGTGTTAATGCTTTATTTTCTAATCACTTAGCAATATTTGGTAATAGTGGTAGTGGTAAATCTTGTGGAGTAGCAAGAATAGTTCAAAACTTATTTAGTAATAATTTACTTAATCCATATAACGCTAATATCTTTATATTTGATGCTTATGGAGAATATAAGAATGCATTTAAAGCTATAAATAATATTAATTCTAATTATTTATATAAATTTATTACTACTAATCCTACTGAAAGTACTGATACTTTATTAAGTATTCCGGTTCATTTACTTAATTTAGATGATTTGGCACTTTTATTACAAGCTACTAATCACTCTCAACTTCCAATTATTGAAAATGCTTTAAAATTATGTAAGATATTTAGTCAAGATAATGAGAATACTAATATATATAAGAATCATCTAATTGCTAAAGCATTATTAGCTGTAATCTATAGTAAAGAAACTATTCAAAATAAAAAGAATGAAATATATAAGATAATCGAGGTATGTAACACTAAAGAATTTAATTTTGATACAGTTATACAAGGTGTTGGATATACAAGAACACTTTCTGAATGTTTTGAAATAGACTCTCAAGGAAGGTTTGGAGAAAGTGTTCTTATTACTGATTATATACTTAAACATATTAGAGATGATCTAAGTAGCTTATATGTACCAGAAGATTCTTATTATTCTTTAAAAGATTTTGCTAATGCTCTTGAATTTACTTTAATAAGTGAAGGATTTATGCATAATGAAAATTTATATTCTGATGCTATTATCTTAAAGGTAAGAATTAATACTATAATTAATAGTAAGATAGGTGATTATTTTACTAATGATAAATTCTATGAAACAGAAGAATATATCAATAGTTTAATAGACTTTAATGGTAAGAAAGCACAAATAATTAATATTAACTTAGAAGATATAGATGATGTATATGCTAAAGTAATAGTTAAGATATTCTCTAGAATATTATTTGAACATAGTAAGAGAATGATTAATCGTGCTAGTAGGCCATTCCATTTATTCTTAGAAGAAGCTCATAGATATATTCAAAAAGATACAGATACTTTCTTAATTGGTTATAATATTTTTGATCGTATTGCTAAAGAAGGAAGAAAGTATGGAGTTATTCTTGATATTATTAGTCAAAGACCAGTTGAAATATCTGATACAGTTATTGCCCAAGTATCTAACTTCTTAATATTTAAGATGACCCATCCACTAGATATTAAATATATCGAAGAGATGTTACCTAATATATCTAGTGATATAGTAGAGAAGCAAAAAATATTACAACCTGGTACTTGTGTATGTTTTGGATCGGCATTTAAAATTCCAATGATTGTTAAACTAGAATTACCTAATCCATTACCATATTCAACTAACTGTAATGTTTCAGGCTGTTGGAATTATAATAAATAAGATGTAAACAAAATGTTTTACATCTTGTTTTTTAAAGACTATTAGGATAAACTAATTATAGAAAAGGATAAGATAAAGGATGAGAAAGTTAGGGAATAGACAGGTATTAGTAGTTGTTTTGGTTTTAGTGCTATTAATTTTATTAGGTGGAACTTATGCATACTTTAGTATTAATGCGAGTAACGATAAGACAGGTGCTAAGGTAACAGGTAAAGCAGGTTCTTTAGGTAACCCAACACTTAAGATTAATACAAGTAAATTGTACTTAAACTTAGATGCAAATCTAATGAGCGAAGCAAATGCAGGTAAGACTTATTATGCTAATGAAAACGAGAGTGGACTAGCACTTGAGACTAATCCAAATTATACATTAGCAACAGCACAATTACCAGAAGGAGATGAAGCACTAGACTGTACATATAATTATAAAGTAACAGCAACAGTAACTAATCCTATAACAGATAATAGTGACTCAGATGTAAAAGTAGTAGTTGGAGAAAAGACAATGACTCTTAAGGAACTTACGACTGCTGGAACTAATGGAATCATAGTAAGTGGAGAAATTAAAAACTTAACAAAAGGCCAAAGTGTATCAATACCACTAATAAGTAGTGTAACAAATACAGCAAATACTCAAGATAAACTAGTAGGTAATTCATACATAATAAAAATAGAAACATATACAAGTGGAGATACAAAAGCATTTTCTTGTAAAGCACATAGAAATATGCTATTAACTCATGAATTAATTGCTTCTGGAAAAATGTATCAAACAAATCTAGAAGGCGACGGATATAGATATGGTGGTAGTGGCAATATTGGAGAATCTACAAATCCAGATAGCTTTATCTGCTTTGGGACGACTGATCAAACAGAGTGTACAAACAACCCAGAAAAATATATGTATAGGATAATTGGGGTATTTTTTGATTCTGATGGAAATAATCATGTAAAATTAATGAAATATAAACATTTAGGAAGATATGCATGGAATTCTGACGAAACGGTAGATATTTCATGGAATAAAAGTACTTTATATTCTTCTTTAAATGGTTCTTTATTTTTACAAAACAATGAATACGATTATTTTCAAAATACAATATGGAGTAATAAAATAGAAAATTGGACATGGAGTGCAGTAAATACACAAACATATTATCACGGTACAAGTTATTATAATATCAAATTTAGTCAGATATATTTAAATGAAATGAATCGAAGTTCAAACACTCTATATAGCGAATGGCTAAATCCTGTTGCAAAAATAGGATTAATGTATATGAGTGATTATGCATTGTCAATTGGTGAAGAATCTCTGAATTATGTCGGTTATTCTAATGTCGATGATTTAAAGAACAGTTGGATTTATATAACAAATAATAATTACAATAATACATATGAATGGACTATTTCAAGGTACGGTGCATGGACTGGTATTTACAAGTCATGGCGCATTCAAAATGACGGTAGAATAAGTGGCGATGACGTATCTCTTGGAGGTGTAATTCGTCCTGTATTCTATTTAGCTAGCGATGTAAATATTACTAATGAAGGCGATGGTTCTTTAGAAAATCCTTTTATGATAGTAGAATAACGAAAGAGTGAATAATATGAAAAAAGAAAATAAAGTTATTATAATTTTAGTATTTGTTTTATTATTGATTATTGGTGGAACTTACGCATACTTTAGTATTAATGCGAGCAACGATAAGACAGGTGCTAAGGTAACAGGTAAAGCAGGTTCTTTAGGTAACCCAACACTTAAGATTAATACAAGTAAATTGTACTTAAACTTAGATGCAAATCTAATGAGCGAAGCAAATGCAGGTAAGACTTATTATGCTAATGAAAACGAGAGTGGACTAGCACTTGAAACTAATCCAAATTACACATTAGCAACAGCACAATTACCAGAAGGAGATGAAGCACTAGACTGTACTTATAATTATAAGGTTACTGCAACCGTAACAACTCCAATTACTGATAATAGTGACTCAGATGTTAAAGTAGTAGTTGGAGATAAGACTATGACTTTAAAAGAACTTACAACTGCAGGAACCAATGGTATTATAGTAAATGGAAAAATCAAAAACTTAACAAAAGGCCAAAGTGTATCAATACCACTAACAAGTAGTGTAACAAATACAGCAAATACTCAAGATAAACTAGTAGGTAATTCATACATAATAAAAATAGAACCATATAATAATGGAGATACAAAAGCATTTTATTGTAAAATTCATGAAGATATATTAGTTGAAAAGTTAATTGATAGTGGAAATCTATGGCAAAGTGGACTCGAAGGTGATGGATATAGATATGTTGGTACAGGATCGGTAAATGCATCAACTAATCCTAAAAACTTTATCTGTTTTGGAACAACAGATGAAACTGAATGTACAGCAAATCATGATAAATATATGTATCGAGTACTAGGAGTATTTGCAGATTCAGGTGGAAATAGTCATGTTAAATTAATTAAATATAAACAATTAGAAGAATATAAATGGAGTAGCATTTATGATATAGAAGTTTCTTTAAAAGATAGTGATCTTTTTACCGGATTAAATAATGGCTATTTTTTGAATAACACTACTTATAACTATATGCAACAAGCTAAATGGTTAAATAAAATAGAAAACTGGACATGGAGTGCTGTAAACACAAAAACAGGTGACGGAAGCAATGGACCTAGTTACTACAATAGTTTAACACCAAGTCAAATATACTTACATGAAATGAATAGAACAGAAAAGACAAGTTCTGTAGGAGACTGGGTATCATTAAGCACAAAAATAGGGATAATGTATGCAAGTGACTATACTTTATCACTTGGTGCAACTTCAATGTCAATAACTGGAAGCACTTATGATAACACATCAACTTTTAGAACAAGCTGGATGTATCCAACTAATAATGATTCATCAAAAAGTTATTCTGAGTGGACACTTTCACGTGCAGGGCTTATTGGCGGTACTACTTATGCTACATGGGTTATTGATGACACTGGTGCTATAAACACTTCTGGTGTTAATATGGTTAATAGTGTTAGACCAGTTTTCTATTTAAATACTGACGTAGTTTATTCAAGTGGAACAGGTAGCATAGATGATCCATTTATGATAGAATAGTTATAAGGTAATTAGGGGTAAAGTGAAATATTAATAGAAGGATTTGAAGTATGAAAGAAGTATGTATATTATTTTTATTATTTATGATGTATGCCTTTTTAGGTTGGAGTCTAGAAGTAATATGTAAATTAATTGAAAAGAAAAAATTTGTTAATAGGGGATTTTTAGTTGGACCCATATGTCCAATATATGGCTTTGGTGCTATATCTATCACTGTCTTATTAGATAAATATAAAGATGATGTTATTATATTATTTATAATGGCTATGGTAATTGCATCAGTATTAGAGTATTTCACTAGTTATATTATGGAAAAACTATTTAATGCTAGGTGGTGGGACTACTCAACTAGAAAGTTTAATATAAATGGTCGTATATGTTTAGAAACTCTTATACCTTTTGGTATCCTAGGTTTATTAATTACATATGTTGTTAATCCATTTTTCTTAAGTATTATCTATAAGTTATCTGATATATCTATATATATTTTAAGTGCCATATTAATAGTAGTGTTTATTAGTGACTTAATCTTATCTTATAGAGTTATAAATAATGTTAAACATACAATTAATAAGTATGAAAAAGATAATACAATAGAGATTTCTACTAAGGTAAGAGATATTCTTCTTAAAAGGGGTGTTCTTTATAGAAGAATTGTTAAAGCTTTCCCAAATATTTATCAAACTAAAGAGTATTGGATAAGAAGAAGAGAATTAATTAATGAAAGAATTGAAAATATTCAAAAGAAATTAAGAAATAGAAAAAAATAATTTATTATTTTAATAGTAGGTGAAAAATGAAAAGAATAAAAAAGGGATTACTAAGTATTATTGGTATTTTAATTATTATATTACTTGGAGTATTATTTAATTATATGTTTAGAAATCAAGAAGAAACTACTAAAAAGTTATTTGAATTTCCTAGTAGTTTTAATTGTACTAATGAAGATATTAGTAATAAATGTGTTATTAAAAAGGATAATATTGAAGCAACTATTTATGCACAAGACATATCTGTTTCTAATAATAATGTATTAGTACAGTTACTAGTTAAAATTAATAATAAAGAAATAAATGAGTTAAAGGTATCTAAATATGCCAGTCAATTGGCAGGAGCCTATATATCAAATGACTTGTTTGTACTTGGATTTAATGAAAATTCTAGTGAGTGTGATATTAATTTATTTGTTTATAATAAAGATGGTAATAGAATAGATTATAACCAAAATGAATATAAAGTATGTAAAATAATAGACAATAGATTAGAATTAAAAGATACTTTTAGTTGTAATAATGGTATTAATAATGATAAAATAGTTAAGAAGAATATAGAACTACAATATGTTGATAATACACTGAATGAAATGATTATTGACAGTAGTAATAATTGTAATATAGAAGGAGAATAAAAATGACAAGTAATGAAGAAGTAAAAAAGACTACAACAAAGAAAGGAACAACTACTAAGAAAAGCAGTACTGCTACTAAGAAAACTACAACTAGTAGTGCTAAAAAAACAACAACTACTAAAAAAAGTACTCCAGTAAAAAAGAGTACTACTACAGCAAAGAAGACTACTAAAAAAGTTACACCAAAGGAAGAAGAAATAAAAAAAGAAGTTCCTAAAAAGGAAGAAGTAGTTAAAGAAGTAATTAAGGAAGAAATTGTAGAAACTGAAGAATTCCAACCTAAAGATGATACTGCTATAATAGGTTTTGTAATTGGCTACATACTATTCTTTATATTACTAATAATGTTAATAGTGTTTATGTAATTTAATAATTTAGAATGAGGGAATATTTTGAAAAGATTAGAAAAAAAACAACTTATAGTTGTAGCACTTGCTTTTGCATTATTATTACTAATAGGTGGAACATATGCATACTTTAGTATAAATGCGAGCAACGATCAAACAGGGGCTAAGGTAACAGGTAAAGCAAACAACTTAGGTAATCCAGCAATGCAAATTAAAACATCTAAGTTATACTTAAATTTAGATGCTAACCTTATGAGTCAAGCAAATGCAGGAAAGACTTATTATGCTAATGAAAATGAGAGTGGACTAGCACTTGAAACTAATCCAAATTACACATTAGCAACAGCACAATTACCAGAAGGAGATGAAGCACTAGATTGTACTTATAATTATAAGGTAACAGCTAGTGTAACAACTCCTATAACTGATAATTCAGATAATGATGTAAAAGTAGTAGTTGGAGATAAAACAATGACTCTTAAGGAACTTACAACTGCTGGAACTAATGGAATCATAGTAAGTGGAGAAATTAAAAACTTAACAAAAGGACAAAGTGTATCAATACCACTAACAAGTAGCGTAACAAATACAGCAAATACTCAAGATAAACTAGTAGGTAATTCATACACAATAAAAATTGAACCATATACAATCGGAGATAAAAAAGCATTTTCTTGTAAGTTACATGCTGATTCTACACCACTAGCAGATCAATTAATCGCAAGTGGAAAATTATGGCAAAGTAATTTAGAAAGAGATGGCTATAGATATACAGGAAGTGGCAAAGTTGGAACTAGTACTAATCCAAATAACTTTATATGTTTTGGTACAACAGATAAATCTACTTGTACAGCAAATCAAGATAAATACATGTATAGAGTATTAGGGGTATTCTCAGATAGAAGAGGAAATAATCATGTTAAACTAATTAAATATAAACAACTAATGTCTGCAAAATGGAATGATATAGAAGCAAATGTAAATTGGGAAGATAGTACATTATATGCAAGTTTAAATGGTTCTGGATTCTTAACAAATACGACATATGATTACTTGCAAAATACAACATGGTCAAATAAAATAGAAAACTGGATGTGGAGTGCAGTAAATACAGAAACGTATAATAATGGTCCAAATTATTACGATGGTTTAACACCAAGCCAAATATATTTACATGAAATGAATAGATCAGGAAAAACGAGTGAAGTAGGTAGATGGGCAAATCCTGTTGCAAAAATAGGCTTAATGTATGCAAGTGATTATACCTTATCATTGGGTTCAAGTGCATTAGCAATAACAGGAAGTACTTATGATAATGCAACAAAACTAAAAACAGGCTGGATGCATCCAAGTAATAATGATACTACAAAGTCTAGTCATGAATGGACGATTTCTCGTTATGGGGCTAATGGTAGTTACTTTAATGCGTGGTATGTCTTTAGTGTCGGTTACGTGTACAACGACATTGTGGACTATTCCACTGGTGTTCGCCCAGTCTTCTATCTTACATCGAATCAAGCAATTTTGGATGGAAATGGAAGCCTAGATAATCCATTTATTTTGGAATAACTAGTTGAAATTACAATATAAAAAAATCGGCGAAAGCCGATTTTTAAATATTATTTATTATCTTGTAACATGTTTAATAAATCTATTTTAAACATTTCTTTACTAGCGTTATTCTTAGTAATCATAACACCTTTGTAAGTAGTTAATTCTGAACGGTGTCCTTCAAGTAGAATATCTGTTGGAGTAATAGTTTCTAACATAACTACTTGATTTTTTTTATGTACTGAATATATTAATTTAACTTCACCATATATCTTTTTAAACATTGAGTCACCAGGCAATTTTAATTCATATTTTTCTGTATTATTCTTTTTATTTGTTTCGATTAATTCACCTTGAAAATTACCATTTCTAAGTGCAGGATAGAAATCAAAGTTTAATTTCTTGAATGCAAGCATATTATATTTCTTTAATGCTCTTTCTAATTTTTTAAATTCATTTTCATTAATATAGTCTAAAACGTAGCCTTTCATATTGTTTACCCCCTTAAATATAGTCATATTATAGCACATTCACTATTATTTGTCAAATTTTGTCTAATTGATTAACTTTTTCTTGTCTATTTATATATATTATGTACAGCTATTTTAAAATTATTTACGTTTGTTTATTTTTTTGGCTTTCTTGTTCTGGAATATCCTTCAGTATGTTCATAGTTTTCAGTATAGCTAGGCGTTTCAACTAATTGGTCTTGTTCTCCTAAAAAATTTAAGTATTCTAAATTCATACATTCGTCAGATAGTTCTTCTAGTTTTTTAGTTAGTGCTTCACATTCTTTAACAATTTTATTGCTTTTTTCTAAGCATTCTTTTTTATTTTGTTTATTTTCATTATATTCTCTAAATAGTCCAGAAAAGCTTGTTGATATTTTATCTCGAAATAAATGATCATTTATTTCACAACTTGATTCAATTAAACCACCTGTAACAAGAGTAATCATAAATCCAGTCATTCCATCAATAATAGTGCCACCAGCAACTAATAAGCCATATATTAAAGCCTTAGTTTTTATATATTTCATTATTAATTCATTGTTATCATCTGCAAATATCGCGTGTAATTGATTAGATGAAGCTTCAACTAATTTTTCTCCAATCATTTCATTAATTATATTAATTCTTTTCTTAATATCTGTTAGTTTGTTATTTTCCATATTATCCCCCTATAAAGTGATTAGATTATAGCACATTTGTAAAATATTGTCAAGTTACGTTAAGTAGAATAAAAATTGTTTATAAATAAAGCATTTTTATTTACTTTAAAAATGTTTTATAGTATTATAATTGTAGACAGTGGGAGAAAGTGGCAGAAAGTGGTGAATAATATGTTCATAGGTGAATATCAACATACTATAGACGATAAGAACCGTATTGTTGTTCCTACTAAATACCGTAGTCTTCTAGGTGAAAAATTTATAATCACTAGGGGACTCGAGAAATGCTTGTATATAATGCCACTTAAAGAATGGGAAGTAATTATGAATAAACTTAAAGCTCTTCCTTTTACAAAGAAAGATGCTAGAACATTCAGTCGTTACTTCTTATCTGGTGCTTCCACATGTGAATTCGATAAAAGTGGTCGAATAAGTATTACCTCCCCATTGGCTCTTTACGCCGGTTTAGAACATGACTGTGTCTTTATCGGCGTAAATGACCGTATTGAGTTATGGAGTAAAGAAAAATTTGATCAATTTATGGATGAAAATATAGAAGAAATGGAGAATATTGCCGAGCATTTATTTGATAATGATTATGAAACATTATAGTGTACTTAAAAATGAAATAATTGATTCACTTAATATTAAACCAGATGGTGTTTATGTTGATGCAACTCTTGGTTATGCAGGTATGAGTAGTGAAATATTAAAACGTATATCACAGGGATTATTAATATGCTTTGATCAAGATGAAGAAGCAATAAAATATTCAAAAGAAGTATTAAATGAGATTGGAGATAATTATCAAATAATTTATTCTAATTTTGTTAATCTAAAAGAAAAACTAAATGAAATTGGAATAAATAAAATAGATGGCATAATATTCGATTTAGGATTTTCTTCACCACAAATAGATGAAGATAAACGTGGATTTTCATTTATGAGTGATAGTTATTTAGATATGAGAATGGATACTAATAACAAGTTAGATGCTCACTATGTCGTAAATAATTATAGTATTAAAGAATTAGAAAATATTTTCTTTATGTATGGAGATGAACCAAGTAGTAGAAAAATAGCTAAAGTAATAACTGATAAAAGAAAAGAAAAAGATATTAATTCTACTTTAGAACTAGTAGAAATAATAAAGATTGCTGTTGGTAGTAACTACTTCTATAAACATCATCCAGAAAGAAAAATATTTCAAGCCATAAGGATTGAAGTTAATAAAGAACTTGATGTATTAAAAAGGGTTTTACCTGATGCGATTAATTTACTAAACAAAGGTGGTAGAATATCGGTTATATCATTTCATTCTAAAGAAGATAAAATAGTTAAAGATATATTTAATGAATATAGTAAGGTTGATGAGTTAGTTAAAGGACTTCCTAATATACCTAAAGATTACTTACCAACTCTTAAAATAATTAATAAAAAACCTATTACAGCAAGTAATAGAGAATTAGAAGAAAATAGTCGTAGTCATAGTGCTAAACTTAGAATAGGAGAGAAGATTAAATGAGTAAAAATAATGGTAAAAAATTAAAATTACTTAAGGGTGAAAAGTTAATGTATGTTATCCTTGTTTTACTTGTGGTATTAATTCCTATATCTAATGTATTTACGCAAGCATTATTAAGTGAAACTAATATTAATGTAGAAAAAATGGAATCTAAGATAAAAAAACAAAAAGCAAGTAATGAATCTTTAACTATGCAAATAGATGAACTTGTTAGTTTAGAAAATATTCAAAAAGTTGCAGATAATTATGGATTATCGTATAATAGTGATAACATTGCTACTGTAACAGAGAATTAGGTGAAGGATATGAAAAGAAAGAGAGTTATAAGTACACATAAAGTCATTATTTTAGTTATGGCTCTTCTTTTTGTTAGAATAATTATTCAAATATGTTATATAGGATTGAGTCCTAAAGTAGATGGAATTAATTTAAAAGAATTTGCTAGTAACCGTAACACTAAAGAAGAAACTTTATATGCATCACGTGGAGATATCTTAGATAAGAATGGAGATGTACTAGCTACTACAGTCAATAGCTATACAATTATTGCTTATTTATCAGATACTAGAACTAAGAATCCTAAGAAACCTAATCATGTTGTTGATAAAGAAGGGACTGCTAAAGTTTTATCAGAACTTCTTGGAGCTGACTATGATTATATTCTTAGTAGACTTAAACAAAATAAATATCAAGTGCAATTCGGTAGTAAAGGAGAAAATATTACTGAATCTTTAAAAAATAAAATAGAAGCATTAGATTTACCTGGTATAGATTTTATAGAAGGTAAACAAAGAAATTATAAAATGTCATCTTTTGCTTCTTATATAGTAGGATATGCTTCTAATAAAGATGATAATATTAAGGGTGAATTAGGAATAGAGTCTTATTATAATGATGAACTAAGTGGTAAAGATGGTAAGAAAACTTATCAAACTGATGCTTATGGATATCAGTTACCTAATGTAGATGTTCTAGTTGAAGAAGCAAAAGATGGATCAGACATTTATTTAACATTAGATAGTAGCTTACAGTTAATAGCAGAAAATCTTGTTACAGATTTAACTAAGAATTATAACATGGATTGGTTAGTTTTTAGTGTTATGGATGCTAAAACCGGTGCTATACTTGCTAATAGTACTTATCCAACATTTAATCCTAACGATTTAAATACTATAACAAGTTATATGAATCCATTAGTTAGCTATGAATATGAACCTGGTAGTACAATGAAAATATTTTCTTTTGCATCTAGTATGGAAGAAGGTAAATATCATGGACAAGATACATTTAAGTCTGGTAAATTACCAGTTGCTGATGTAGTAATAAGTGACTTTAACAAAGGTTATGGTTGGGGAGATATTACTTATGATACAGGATTTGCTTATTCATCTAATGTTGCAGCATCCTTATTAGGACTTGAACTGGGTACAGATACTTTAAAGAATTACTATAAAACTTTAGGATTTGGTTCTAAAACAGGTATTGAGTTAGCTAACGAAGTTAAAGGAAAGATAAACTTTAATTATAAATCTGAATTAGCAACAGCATCTTTTGGACAAGGTATTACAGTAACTCCTATTCAAATGTTACAAGCACTAACTACTATTACTAATGATGGAGTTATGTTAAAACCATATATTGTAGATAAGATAGTTGATAATACAGGTAAAACTACATATAAGGGTAAAAAAACTGAATTAAAAAAAGTTTATAGTAAGAATACTACTGAACAAATGAAGAAATTAATGCATGATGTTGTATATGATGGATTATCTACTTATTGGCAACCAACTAAAACAGAGATTGCTGGTAAAACAGGTACAGCACAAATAGCAGGTAAGGGTGGATACTTACAAGGAGAATATGAATATATTAAATCTTTTGCAGGAATATTTCCATATGAAGATCCAGAGTATATAGTATATATAGCTATTAAAAGAATTAATACAGGTACTAGTAATATAGCTCGTGAAGTAACAAAAGCAATAGATTCAATGGTGTCTTACTTAGGTATAGTAAAAAAAGAAGTTAATAATAATACTAAAATAATTACTTTAGATAACTATATTAGTAAAGAAGCTTTACCTATAAGTAATTATTTAAAAGAAAAAGAATTAAATGTAATACTTATTGGAGATGGTAAATATATTATTAATCAATATCCAAATAAATCTAATAAAGTAATTTCCGGTAGTAAAGTATTCTTAGTAACTAACAGTACTAATATAACTCTTCCTAATTTTACAGGATGGACTTATAACGAAGTTAAGACATATGCATCTTTAACTAACTTAAAAGTTAATTTAAATGGTTATGGTTATGTAACTAGTCAAACTATACCAGAAAATACTCCAGTTACTAGTGAACTAGTTGTAGATGTAACTTTAAGTTCTTAAAACAGGTTTATCCTGTTTTTTATATGGATAATAATTAAACTTAGATTATGTATACATATAACTATGTAAAATTCTTTAGTCAATTATACTTTTATATTGTTTTTTTCTTTTTATTATATTATTCTTATTATAGAGAGTGTAGGTAAATATGAAAAAAATCGAAAAGGAACGACAATTATTTGCAATGGGAATTTTTGTTATGTTAATATTTGTTGTCGGAGCAACATATGCATACTTTAGTATTGGAGTAGATAACAAAGCTACAGATTCTGTTATATCTGGAGAAACTAATAAATATGGTACTACTAGTTTTACTACTAACACTAGTAAGCTATATTTAAAATTTACTAATGATGAAATGAGTAGTCAACATCAAGGTACTATTTATTATGCAAATTCTGATAGTAGTGGTACACCACTTACAATAAATCCAAATTACATTTTAGCAACAGCTAGTTTAGCAGAGGGTGAAAGAAAATTAGATTGTACTTATAGTTTTAAGATAACTGCTACATTAAAAAAGGCAATTAATGATAATAGTGACTCAGATGTTAAAGTAACAATTGGTAGTACTACTAAGACATTAAAAGAAATAGTTGCAGCAGGTACAAGTGGTGTTATAGTTACTGGTAAAATATTAAATTTAACTGCTGGTATAGATCAATCTATTGCATTGTCAAGTACAGTAGAAAATACAGTAGAAAATCAAAATGATTTATCTGAAAATTCTTATACAATTACTATTGCTCCATATACTAGTGGAAACAATAAAGGCTTTTCTTGTGATTTAGCGGGGGAAGTATTAGCAGACGATGGTACAATAGCAAGCAAACTTGTTAATTCGGGTGAATTATGGAATAGTGGACTTGATGGTGATGGGTACAGATATGTAGGAACTAGTTCCAATACCCCAAATAATTTTATTTGCTTTGGTACTTCTAATAGTGCTCAATGTACAAGTTTACCAGCTAAATATATGTATAGAATACTAGGAGTTTTTAATGATGCAAATGGTAAAAAATATTTGAAATTAGTAAAGCAATATTATTTAGCAACTACTACTAATAATCCTACTACTATTGATTATAAATATAATGCAGATACTTCTGTAAATGCATCATGGGAAAACACAGATTTATACAAAGGATTAAATGATACATATTTCTTGAATAATACATATTATACTTATTTACAAGATAATATTTGGTTAAATAGAATTGCTGACTGGAAATGGACTGCAGTACATACTAAAACATCTGATGGTAGTGATGGACCAAATTATTATAGTATGTCTCCAACTCAAATATATTTACATGAAAAAAATAGAGCAAATAAAACAACTGAAATAGGAGAATGGACAACGCCTACTGCAAAAGTTGGAATTATGGACGCTAGTGATTTTGCTCTTTCTCTAGGTGATACTTCTCTTAAACTAACAAAAGGAATTAGAAACAGTTCTTCTATACTTAAAACGAGCTATTTAACGACTGCATCATCTGCATATGAATGGATAATGCCAAGATATGGCGGTAAGTTTGTAAACGATAATTTAGTATATTATAGTTGGATATTATTTCAAAGTGGTTCAGATGCATATATTTCAGATTGGGTGGTTAATGGAGAACATTATGTAAGACCTGTTATGTATATAAACGGTGATATAAATTACATAAAAGGTGATGGTAAATTTGAAACTCCTTATGTTATAGGTGAAGAATAAAATAAAATTGATTTTAAAATATTAAAGAAAGAAGGTTAACTGATGAAAAAACCAGAAAAAAAACAACTTATAGTTGTAGTATTTACTTTTGCATTATTACTATTAATTGGTGGAACATATGCATACTTTAGTATAAATGCAACTAGTGATAAGACAGGGGCTAAGGTAACAGGTAAAGCAAACAACTTAGGAAATCCAACAATGCAAACAAAAACATCTAAGTTATATCTAAATTTAGATGCTAGCCTTATGAGTCAAGCAAATGCAGGAAAGACTTATTATGCTAATGAAAATGAAAGTGGATTAGCACTTGAAACTAATCCAAATTACACATTAGCAATAGCAAGTTTACCAGAAGGAGATGAAGCACTAGATTGTACTTATAATTATAAGGTAACAGCGACAGTTACGACTCCAATAACAGATAATAGTGACTCAGATGTAAAAGTAGTAGTTGGAGATAAGACTATGACTTTAAAAGAACTTACAACTGCAGGAACTGATGGAATTATAGTAAGTGGAGAAATCAAAAACTTAACAAAAGGAAATAGTGTATCAATAGCATTAACTAGTAGTGTAACAAATACAGCAAATACACAAGATAAACTAGTAGGTAATTCATACACAATAAAAATAGAACCATATAATAATGAAGATACAAAAGCATTTTCATGTAAGTTACATAAACCTGGTCCAGAAATAGCACAATACTTAATTGATTCTGGCAACTTATGGCAAAGTGGACTAGAAGGAGATGGCTATAGATATACAGGAAGTGGAGCAGTAGGAACTAGTACAAATCCAAATAATTTTATATGTTTCGGCACAACAGATAAATCCACTTGTACAGCAAATCAAGATAAATACATGTATAGAGTATTAGGAGTATTCTCAGATTCAAACGGAAAAAATCATGTAAAATTAATCAAATATAAACAATTAGGAGAGTATCCATGGAATGCAGATACTAAAACAGATATATCATGGGAAAACAGTGATATGTATAAAGGACTTAATGGAAGTTATTTCTTAACAAATACAACATACGATTACATGCAAAACGCAACATGGAGTAATAAAATAGAAAACTGGACATGGAGTGCAGTAAATACCAAAACAAATGATGGAAGTAATGGTCCAAACTATTATAGTATAACAACACAACAAATATATTTACATGAAATGAATAGAACAGGAAAATCTAGTACAGTAGGTGAATGGACAACACCAAGTGCCAAAATAGGCTTAATGTATGCAAGCGACTGCATGTTATCATTAGGCTCAAGTTCTTTGCAACTAATAAATAAATCTGATTATGATAGTTTAAGTGATGGCTGGATGACCTTAAAAAATAATGAAGCAATTTACAATGGCAATGAGTGGACACTATCTCGTTTTGGCGCTTATAGTAGTACCACTTATGATGCGTGGTCTGTTACTCCGTTCGGTGGTTTTGTATATTCGGATGTTAATTATAGTGGTTTCACTCGCCCAGTTTTCTATCTAACAAATGATGTTAAAATTACAGCAGATGGAACAGGAAGTCTAGAAAATCCATTTATAATAGAAAGTTAAGGTCGGTCTCGTTGGTCTCGTTAACTTAACTGTGTCTCGTATAAAAGATACTATAAAGTTAAGTCTAGTTTATACTAGATTTTTTCTTTGGATAAAATGTTCCTAATAAGTAAATAATAATACTGGTGAAGAATAATGGTACTAGTATGTCTTAAAATATTTATGGCTAGAGTAGTAGATGTTACCTTAGGTACAATAAGAACTATTTTATTATCGAAAGAAAAAGTAATTGAGCCTTTTATAATAGCGTTCTTTGAAGTGATTATATGGTTTATTGTAGCTAAAGAAGCGTTATCTACTGCAGATAAAATAAATAACACCATGCTTATCGCAATATTTTATGCCGCCGGATATGCAACAGGTACTTTGATTGGTTCTAAACTATCACGTAGGTTTTCTAAAAGTATGGTAAAAATAGAAGTAATAAGTTCTAAAAATATAGATGATTTATTAAATAGTGAAAAAATTTTAGTAAATAAAATAAAACTGAATGATAAAAAAATACTGTATTTCTTTGATATCTCTGGTAAAAGTAGTAAGAATATAGTAGAAAAAATTAATAAAATAGATAAAAATTGTCATGTTGTTGTTAACGATACAAGATATGTATCAAGTAGCATTTTTAAATAATTCAAATTGAAATTCATAATATTATATAGTATAATTATATTGCCAAAGGTGGAGATGTTATGAATAAATTTAAAAAAATGTGGAATGAAAACAGGGTTTTGATGGTTTTGGCAATAGTGTTAATAGTTTGTTTTACAATCATATTACTAGTATCCTTAACATACTTTTATGGATCTAGTGATAGTGAAAGTGGAGATAGACTAAAAGATAGTAATAAATATAAGATTACTGATAAAGTTAAAAATAGTGTTATTAGTAAATCGAAAGAAAATACAAGTATAGAAGATGTAAGTATTAATGTAAGTAAAATGAGTAAGTTAATTTATATTAAAGTTACTTATGCAGCTGGAACTAGCATGAATGATGCTAAAACTGGTGCTGAAACACTTCTTACATATTTTAGTGAAAAATATCTTAAGTATTATGATTTTAATGTAACAATTACACAAAGTGGTACTGCTGATGTACCTGCTTATACAATCATGGGGGCTAGAAATAGTGGAGGTAGTGGAATTATGGTATGGAATAATAATACCGTAGTAGAAACTAATAAGTAGTATGAAAAAAAAGAAGAAAAAAATAATTTTATCTGTTATAGGATTAATAATTCTTTTAGTAGGATTAACAATATTTTTAAATTATATAAATGATGAGAATAGACTTAGTAGTGCTGAAAAAAGATGGATAAATAATAATATAAATAATGTCAACAATATTTATGTATCTAAAGATAGTAATATATTTAGTAATAATGGTACTGGTGTATATTATGATTTTCTAAATGACTTAGAAAATGAATATGGTATTAAGACTAATCCTATTACTGTAGATAAAGAAAGTGTAACTTCTAATTTAAAGTTTGATGTTACTAAAGTAGTTAGTAAAGAAGATTCACTTATATACAAAGATCATTATGTTGTAGTTAGTAAAAATAAAGAATATTTATATAATTTAGATAATCTAAATAAGAAACGTATTGGTGTATCAAGTAGTGATTATGAATATGTAAGTAATTATTTAAAAGAATATTCTGTTGAGTTAGTTAAATATGATAGTTTAGATAAATTATATAATATGGAAACTGATTATATAATAGTGCCTAGAATAGAGAATATAAATTTAATATTAAATAAGAACTATTTTATATGTAATCATTTAAGTGATTTAAATAATTATTATGTGTTTAGAAGTGATGGAGAAACACTTAGTAGTATTATTAGTAAATACTTAAATAGATGGTTAGATAGTAATTATAAGGAATCTTTTAACAAGAATAGTTTAAAAGTAATTTCTAGTAGTCTAAGTATTAGTGATACTGATTTAGATAAATTAAGAAGTATTGACTATAACTATGGATTTGTTAATAATAGTCCTTATGAAGTTATAATGAGTGGTGACTATGGTGGAATAGTAGCATCTTATTTACAAGGATTTAGTGAATTATCTGGTGTTAAATTTAATATAACTAAATTTAAAAATAATAATAAACTTGAAAGTCAAATAAAAAAAGGTAGTATAGATATCTATTTTGATTTTAATAAGAATATAGATAGTAATTTTACTAAAATAGAAAATGGTATTAAAACTAGTTTAACTATTGCTACTAATAAAGATAATGATATAACATTTAATTCTGTATATGGTCTTATTAATAAAAGAGTCTATGTACTTAAAAATAGTATATTAAATAAATATTTAAATAGTATTAGTGGAATAGATGTAAGAACTTATGATAATATTGAAGAACTATATAGTTTAAATAATAAGAATGAAATAATAGTATTAGATACTTATCAATTTGATTACTTAGCTAATAATAAATTAAATAATTATTCTAGTAAATATAATACTTTAATAAATAATAGTTATAATTTTAAAATAGAAGAAAAATATAATATATTAAATGTTTTATTTAATAGTTATATTAATATAGTAGATGAATCTACTATGATAAATAATGGAATAAACTTACATGAATCTATTATTAATCATGGTAATTTGCTTAATACTATCGCTAAATATATTATTTTAAGTATTATAGTAATAATTGCAATATTCTATTTACTATTTAAAAATAGTAAGAAGATTAAAATAGGTAAGAGAATTAAAAAAGATGATAAGATGAAGTTTATAGATCAATTAACTAGTTTAAAAAATAGAAATTATTTAAGTGGATTTATAAAAGATTGGAATAATAATACTATTTATCCTCAAACAGTACTTGTAATAGATTTAAATAAGATAAAATATATTAATGACAAGTATGGTTATGATGAAGGAGATAAACAAATACAAGCATGCGCTAATGCACTTATTAAAACTCAACTAGATAATAGTGAAATAATGCGTAGTGGAGATAATGAATTTGTTATCTATTTAGTTGGATATACTCAAAAACAAATAACTAATTATATTCATAAACTTAATAAAGAAATTAAAAAACTTCCATATGATTATGGAGCAGAGTTTGGTTATAGCTTTATTGAAAATGATTTAAAGACTATTGAAGATGCTTTAAATGAAGCTATCGAAGATATGAAGAAAATTAAAGAAAGTGTAAAGAATGGCAAGTAGAATAAGAAGTGAAGTTAAAAGATTTTTTAATAACTTCTTTAAAGTTGTTAAAAGACCTGATATGGTGTTGCTTCCTGGTAACTTATCTTTCTTCTTTGTTCTTGCTATAGTCCCTACAGTAGCGTTAATTTCTTACTTTGCATCAATACTTAATGTTAATACTAATTTAATATATGATTTTTTAAGTAATAGTTTTTCAGAAAGTGTTGCTAATATAGTACTTGGTGTATCATTTAATGGTATGAGTGGCATAAACTTTGCTATTACCATTATAGTAGGTTTATATATAGCAAGTAATGGTGCAGATTGTATAATTACAACAAGTAATGCAATATATGGAATAGATAATAAAACATGGATAATAAGAAGACTTAAAGCAATAGGAATGACTTTCTTATTAATATTCTTATTTATACTTATATTACTAGTACAAGTATTTGGCAATACAATAACTGATATACTTGTAAGTGCTAATTTAAGTAGTGCTATTGTTAATCCTATAGTACTTACATTTAGAATAATAGAAGGGCCTATTACTTGGTTAATTATATTCTTTATTATCAAGTTATTATATACTATAGCACCTGATAGAAAATTAAGGGGAATGGTTGTAAATTATGGAGCTATATTTACAACTGTAATGTGGATATTAGGAACTACTTTATATGCTTACTATGCTACTAATTTTGCTTCTTATACAGCATTATATGGTGGTATAGCTAATGTTATTATATTAATGATTTGGATGTATTTCTTATGTTATGTCTTTACAATAGGAATTGCTCTTAATTATAGAGAAGAAAAAAGATTAGAAAAAAATGGTAGTTTAATAGAAGAATAATTACATATAATACTATTAGTACACAACAGGTATTATCTTGTGTACTATTAAATCTTTAATAAATATATTAGTTATATATTTATTAAAGGATAATATCTAAAGTACAAGGACTTATTATCTTGTACTTTTTTTAATTTTATATTTTCCCAAAAGTACGACATAAATTAATTGTTTTTGTCGAAAAAAGGCGAACTTTTTTTCTTGACATTTGTTATTTCATATTTTAGGATATATAACCAAGCGAGCAGGTGTTGTGGCTTGTACCATCAAACTATCAGGGGGTTTTGGAACAATAGTTTTGAATCTGTACTGAAAGGAGATGGTACGATGAAATTAAGGCTTAAATATAAGCTATTAAAAGTAGCCTTTTGGTTAGTCATTTTGTATATACATCTTGGTCTAATCAAAAAAGTCATCGACTTTTTAGTCGATAACTTACACTATTAATGGTATAAGTGAAACACATCTGCTCGCTATACCTAAATTAAGTATACACAAAAATATGTAAAATAACAACTATTTTGTTGCAATTCATAATCAAATTTGATATGATTATTTTGATAGTAAAAGAAGATAATTGATATTAATTTTAGCCCGAAATTTTTATAATTTATAGTTATAAAGTTCTCTCTCGGTACACTGGAATACGTGTTGGGGGGGGGGCAAGAAACAAACTGAAGTGTATAGAATGATTAAAGGCTAGCAATAGTCTTTTTTTAGTATATAGAAAAGGATAGGTATTATGAAAGATAAGAAAAAGCAGCTTATAGTTGTAGCATTCACTTTTGCATTATTACTATTAATAGGTGGAACATATGCATACTTTAGTATTAATGCAACTAGTGACAAGACAGGAGCAAAGGTAACAGGTAAAGCAAACAACTTAGGAAATCCAACAATGCAAATAAAAACATCTAAATTATATCTAAATTTAGATGCAAATTTAATGAGTCAAGCAAATGCAGGTAAGACTTATTATGCTAATGAAAACGAGAGTGGACTAGCACTTGAAACTAATCCAAATTACACATTAGCAACAGCACAATTACCAGAAGGAGATGCACCACTAGACTGTACTTATAATTATAAGGTAACAGCCACTGTAACAACTCCAATCACTGATAATTCAGATAATGATGTAAAAGTAGTAGTTGGAGATAAGACAATGACTTTAAAAGAACTTACAACTGCAGGAACAAATGGAATCATAGTAAGTGGAGAAATCAAAAACTTAACAAAAGGACAAAGTGTATCAATACCACTAACAAGTAGTGTAACAAATACAGCAAATACTCAAGATAAACTAGTAGGTAATTCATACACAATAAAAATAGAAACATATACAAGCGGAGATATAAAAGCATTTTCTTGTAAATTAGTTTTAAATTATCAAATAGATACAACAAAAACTTTAGCTCAAAATTTACTTGATAGTGAATGGCTATGGCAAAGTGGACTAGAAAGCGACGGTTACAGATATGTAGGAAGTGGCGCAGTAGGAACTAGTACAAACCCAAATAACTTTATATGTTTCGGTACAAATAATAAAACAGAATGTACAGCAAATCAAGATAAATACATGTATAGAGTATTAGGAGTATTCTCAGATGCGAATGGAAATAATCATGTTAAACTAATAAAATATAAACAATTAGTATCAGCAAAATGGAATGATACAAATGCGGATGTAAATTGGGAAGATAGTACATTATATGCAAGTTTAAATGGTTCAAGTTTCTTGACAAATACAACGTATTTACCTAGTTCAACATGGAGCAATAAAATCGTAAACTGGACATGGAGTGCAGTAAATACAAAAACTTCGTATTCAGGTAGTTTTGATTACTATAATAATTTAAGTCCTAGTAAAATATATTTACATGAATTCGAGTTATATATTACTGGTAATGGTGTAGATATGGCCAGATGGACAGCACCAAGTGCAAAAATAGGTTTAATGTACGCAAGTGATTTTACATTATCTTTAGGAGAATCTTCTTTAAAAATGTCAGATGGAACTTATACTAATAAGACCATTTTAAGATCAGGATGGCTACATCAAAGTAACAATGATAGGTCAAAATCAATTTATGAATGGACTATTGCACGTTATGGATCTAATAATAGCAATAATTATAATGCTTGGTATATATTTTCAGATGCTAATAATAACAATCTTTATGTTAGTGAACCAAGTGGTTATCTCCTTAGCAGAATTGTTACAGATGAAATGGGGATTCGCCCAGTATTCTACTTAACAAGCGATGTTAAAATTACAGCAGATGGAGACGGAAGTCTAGAAAATCCATTTATAATTAGTGAATAAACAACTTAGGTTGTTTTTCTTTTAGGCTAATAAACTTAGTAATATAGAATAATTGGAATAGTATAGAATGAAAGGGTGAATTAGATGATTAAGTATCCAAATAATTATTATAATCCGGTATATTTAGATAATGCTGGTAATGATAGATATTTTTTTATACCATTCTTAACAGGAGCTTTAGCAGGTGGTGCGGCAGTTGGGTTAACTAGACCAAGACCAATATATAATGTAGCGCCTAATCAAGGTATGGGATATAATCCTATGATGCCTTATGGTAATTATTCTTATAGCTATTATTATCCTACTAATTATAGGCCATATTAGATTTATTAAATATATTAAGTATTATTCCAAGGATAATATAACTAATTATTGTGTTAGTACCACCATAACTTAAGAAAGTAAGTGGTATACCCATAATAGGAAGAATGCCTATGTTCATGGCAATATTATAAGTGATTTGAAATATTAAAAGTAAAGTAAATATACTTATCAAGTTATTATATTTTTTACTTTTAATATTTTTATTTTTATTAATTATATAGATAAATATTATTAAATAAGAAATAAGTATTATAATACCAGAAAGTAGTCCAAAATTACCTATAGTAAATGCAAATATAAAGTCGGTAGGAGCTTCTGGTATATATAGAAGAATATTATTTAAATTAAAGTTAAATAGAGAAGTACTACCTACATTAATTAAAGCATTAGTAATTTGATAATTCTCACCTATATTAAGTATTCTATCCATTCTATAAAATATAGAACTTCCTAAGATATTAATAAGATAATCTGTATTATAGAAATATAAGTATAGGAATAAACAAGTTATTAAGATAGATAATAATGCTCCTAGTATATATAACCATTTATTAAATTTAGAAAATATTAATATCATAAATAGTATTAATAAGTAATTGATAATAGCCCCAGTATCTGGTTCTAAAAATACTAGGATAGATGGAATAATAGTTAGTAATATTATCTTTAATAAATATATTATATTTCTTTTTTTAGTACTATAAAGAATATTAATTAAATAGAATGTTAATGTTATTTTCATTAGTTCACTTGGTTGAAAAGAAAATGATCCTAGTGAGATCCAACATTTAGAACCATTAATAGATCTACCTATAAATAAGACTAGAATAAGTAAAAGTACATTAAATATATATAGGTAAGGAATAAACTTAAATATCTTTTTAATATTAATTTTACTTATTATAAATATAATAAGGTATCCTAGAATAAAGAATAATATTTGTTTATTAAAAGCATTTAGATAATTCTCACTTATAAGTTTACTTAAATGCATAGTAAAAAGACTTATAATATTTAATATAATAAGGGGTATAAAAAGTATTAAATTATCATAATGTGTCTTTTTCATATTTATATTATGGTAAAAAATATTAGAATTTATCATAAAATATCATAAGGGGGATTAAAAAAATGAAAGATTTGCCTAAAGTATTTGCTAATAAGATTGATAAAGAGATAAAGAATACTCAAGAACTTTTTTATGGAGAAAGTAGAAGGGAAATAAAAAGAGATCCAATTGGAGTATCTAGAAAGATTAATGATATATTTAAATCTAATAATCATGTTTATAAAAGTAAAGTAAAGATAACTTTTATTGATCATGAAGAATATAAGACTATAGTAGGTAAAACAGGTAGTTATTTGATTACTATTGATGGAGAAAAAATAAATATTTCTAGTATATTAGATATTGTTAAAATATAAATAATTTGATATTATTTTAATAGTGATGAATATGAAGTATAAGGGATTACTAGTTGTAGTAGGATTGTTATTATTAATAAGTTTATATATATATAAAGATTATAATGATTATCAAGATAATTTAAATAAAGAAGAAAGAACTCATGTAGAATATATATTTGATACAATGAATGAAAATGAAGCTTTAAGTATAGGTAAGAATATATTCTTAGATACTATTAAAGTAATATCATATGATTATTTTGATATAGAGAAAGATAACTTGGATAATTATAATATTTATAATATAAATAATGATTTAGGATATATTAGAGTACTTAATTATTCTAAAGTAAAAGAATTATTTAATATAAATGATTATGAATATTATAATAATTTAGTAGGGTATATTAATTATGAAAATAAAGATTATATAAAAGCTTTTAGTAAAGAATTAAATAATGAATACGTAGGTAGTATTATTACTCTAAAAGAATATGATAGTGATACTATTACTTATGAAAGTATTAACTACTATTGTAGTGATTATAAATTTATTGGTATTTTAGATAAAGAACCAGAATGTAATATAGTAAAGACTTCTAATAATGAGTTTAAATTAAGAAAATATAATAATAGTTTGAAAGTTAATGATATAAAAGATTTCTTGGATACAAAAAAAATATATTAGACAATTTCGTCAATATATTTTTTCCTAAATTGAAATTTGAACCGCACCACTAGGGTGCGGCTTTTTGATATAATAAAGGAGCCAATTCCCGGCAAGGAGGCTCCTATATGAATTATAAACAATTAACAGAAAAAAAGAAAGTAGAAATTGATATTTTATTAGCACAAGGATTTTCAATGAGAGAAGTTGGAAGAAGACTTAATATAAGTCACTCTACTATATCAAGATATAAATCTGGTAAATATAAAAAAAGAAAAATAGATATAAATAAGAAATATGAAGTATTTATAAAATACTTATTTGACCATTATGACAGAAGAGTGTGTTCTATAGAAATATGTGTAAACAAATTTAAAAAAGGACATTTTTTTGCAAATTGTCCATCAGTTAAACAAGTATATAATTGGATAAATGACGGTAAAATATTTTTGAGTAAAGATAAATTATGCTATAAAAAAAGAAAAGGTAAAAAAACTGGTATGATGGCACATTTTAAATGGAACTTAAATAATAAAACGGTGTTACCAATAAGTTTAAGACCAAAGTATATTGAAGATAGAACAGAAGTAGGACATTTGGAAATAGACTCTATAATTGGAAAAAGAAACGAATATGACACAATAGTTTCAATAGTAGATAGATGCACAAGAAAATTATGGTTAATAAAATCAGAATATAAAAACGAATATTATACAAATAAATTAATATATGATTTCATAATAAAAAATGATATAGAAGTAAAATCTATAACAGTAGATAATGGACTAGAATTTAATGCGCTAGGAATAGCAGCGAAGAAGCTTGGAGTAAAACTATATAAATGTGATCCTTATTGTTCATTTCAAAGGGGGACAAATGAAAGAATGAATGCAATGGTAAGGAGATTTTTACCAAAAGGTTACTCATTAAAAACAGTAACACAATGTTATTTAGACAACATAGCCTTTGAAATAAATTATATGCCAAAAAAAATATTTGGATTTAAAAATGCGTTTGAAAAAGAATTAGAATATATAAAAAAAGTAATAACAAATAAAATAATTGACTAATATTTATTATCTGATAAAATTAAATTAAATGGTGCGGTTGAAATTACAATATAAAAAAAAAATATATTAGACAATTTCGTCAATATATTTTTTTAATTGTTTAGCATCATTACCAAATATTATTTTTAATTGATTATCAATTTCAACAATTCCTTTAGCACCTAGTTTTTGTATACTTTCTTTATCTGCTAAAGATACATCTCTTAATATTACTTTGAATCTACTCATGTTACATTCAGCATTGATAATATTATCTTTACCACCTAAGAATCCTATAAGTTTATTTTCTTTAATAGCAAAATCTTTTTGATGTAATTTAACAGCTACTAATGCAATTATTACTAGTACTATTGCAATTATTAAATATTGAATAAATGTATCCATTTCTTTATCACCATTAATATTTTATCAAATTTGGTAATGTTTGTAAATAATTTCACTTTTTTAAATAATTAACATATTATAATAATGAGAATACATGAAGGGGTGAAAATAAATGAATAATAATTCAAATAATTCTGGAACTAACTGTATTATAGAAATATTAAGTATTATACTAGTACTTCAAGAGAATGCTTGTCCAGATAATTGTTTAGATACTTGTGACAGACCAATGTTAGGTGGTGGAGCTAACTGCTTAGTATGTAATACTCGTCCAGTAATGCTTTATACTTGTTCTGGTAATGGAATACCTTGGAGTATGCCAATAAGTAAAGATGTTACAACTGACTGTGATGGAGAAGCTATAGGAACTACTTGTTCAACAGTATTCAGAGTTGAAAAAATAGAAGGTAATTGTTGTACATTCAGAGTACTAGCAGAAAATACTGATCAAACTAGCTTATATCCATATGTATCTACTAATTCTTTCTTTACTATGGATTCAAGTTGTTTATGTAGTATTCGTTGTTTATCAGATACTTTTGTAGACTGTGTTTGCTAAGTAAAAAGGCCACTTACTATAGTGGCTTTTAATTTGCACTAGGAAGTGGCTCTATATTAATATTTTCATTATATTTTTTAAGTACTTGAGAGAACTCATTATATACACTTTCATAATTTGATAAGTATTTAGATTCCATTTTACTAAAAGGAATTACTAAGTAATCATTCTTTTTAATTTCATTATTATAAAATCTATATGTATAGTTAAGGTCTGCACCGATATTATCTATTTTAATATCTGTAGTATTTTTTTCAGTATCAACAGTTTTAGTTATATCTAAAGTAGCAAACATACCAACAACTCCAACTTTTCTTACCATTGCTTGTTCAGCTCCCATTTGGTTAGAAATAAAGTTACCAAATGAATAGAATACTACTGTATCATCAATCATTTCCCACGGTTGAATACAATGAGAATGAGTTCCCAAGATAATATCAACACCATTATCGGCTAAAAACTTAGCTTGGCTTTTTTGCGTTTCTGTAGCAGTTAATTGATATTCATTACCCCAATGCATCGCTACTATTAAGATATCAACTTTATCTCTTACAGCTTCTATATCCTTTTTTACTAGTTCTTCATTGTAGACATTAACGATATATGGTTCACGACTAAGTTCACTAGTTCCCATACCATTTGTGCCATATGTATAAGATAACATTGTGTAGGTTATACCGTTTGCTTCTTTTATTTGATAATTAGTTCTATCTTCTTCACTACTAGCAAGACCATTTGTTAAGACATTTTTTTTACTTTTCCAAAACTTTGCTGTATTTTTAGCAGCAGTACCACCACGATCCATAGAATGGTTGGTAGCAAGTGATACCATATTAAATCCAATATTAACCATATCTGTACCAAATTGACTAGGAGAATTAAATACAGGATAGCTAGAATAGTTAATTGAATCATCCATAACTGTTTCTTGATTATAGTATTTAATATCATAGTTTTTTATTTTATCTTTAGTATAAGATAACATTCTTGTAAAGTCATATGTTCCATCACTTTTTTTAGCAGCGTTGTAAATAGGAGAGTGAAGTAATCCATCGCCTGTTGCGATTAGAGATGCTTTATATACTTTAATAGGATCTTCTTTTTTAAGAATATCTTTTATTTTAATAGGTTTACTACTATCACTACTATTAAAGAATTTAGGGTATATAAATTTATAAGATAAAAGTCCTACTAATAATAAGACAATTAAAGTACTAAACAGCTTAATACTTTTTTTAACTTTTCTTTTTGCCATTATTCACCCATAAAAAAGTTGTACATTTCTTCTGCTGATTTTTCTGGTCTTGTTCCATAGTTAGGAAGTAAATGCATGTGGTAGTGTTTAATTTTTTGAGCACTACCATAATTAACTACAATTGTAAGTTCTTTAGCATTTAGTTTTTTCATAACTTTATCAGTCATTTCTTTAGATATTTTATTGATATGTAGTAGTAGTTCATCAGGTATATCTTTGAATGTATCAAAATGTTCTTTAGGTAGTATTAATACGTGTCCATCAACATTAGGATAAGCATCCAATATAACTTTAACTAACTCATCTTCATATAGAGTATATGATGGTACTTCACCATCAATAATTTTACAAAATAAACATTCCATTTTAATCACCTATATAGATTTTACCAAATTTTTGTATATTTTTCCTTTAATATTTAAAAAAATTTACAAAAGTAGTCATAAAAAAAAGGAAATTCGCTATTTTTCTCGTATATATAGGTAGAGAGATAAAAATATATTTTCTAAATTAATGTACGAGGAGAGTGAGTTAAATGAATGAAATAACTAAATATACAGAGAAAATATTTGATAGTATTAAACATATTGATGAGTATGGTAATGAGTATTGGTATGCCCGTGAATTACAAATCGCTTTAGATTATAAAAAATGGCAAAAGTTTATAAATGTAATAGAAAATGCAAAAACAGCTTGTGAACAAAGTGATTTTATAGTTGAAGACCATATTACCCAAGTGGGTAAAATGGTTGATATAGGTTCTAAGACATCAAGAAGTGTTGTAGATTATAAGTTATCAAGATATGCTTGTTATTTGATAGTACAAAATTCAGATCCTAGAAAAGAAGTTGTCGCTTTAGGACAAACTTATTTTGCAGTTCAAACTAGAAAGATGGAAATGACTGAGTTAGAATATTCTAAATTGTCAGAAGATGAAAAAAGATTTTATCAAAGAAACTTAGCAAGAAAGGGTAATTATTCTTTAAATCAAATCGCAAAGAATGTTGGTGTAAAAAACTTTGCTAAATTTCATAATGCTGGATATAAGGGACTATATAATGGAGAAACTGCTGCAGATATTGCAAAAAGAAAAGGCTTAAGATATCGAGAAGATATCCTTGATAATATGGGAAGTGAAGAATTGGCGGCTAATCTTTTTAGAATTACTCAAACTGAATCAAAGTTAAGAAAAGACAAAATATATGGTGAAAAAGAAGCGGAAGATTTGCTACAGAGAAAACTTATGAATTAATTGAAGAAGAAAATCAAAAAAATTAAATTAAGAAATATTATAAAGAACTAAAAACTGTTTTTAGTAATGTGCGATATATGAACAGGAGATAAAAGATAAATGCCAAATGAAATAAAAAGTAAAGATAGTGAATTAATGGATATTGAAAGTATTTATAAAGACATTAAAGAGAAAATAATAACTGCTCGTAGTAAAATGCTGAAACATATTGATACAACTATGACAGAGGTTTATTGGTATGTTGGAAAAATCACTTATGAATTATCTAATAATAGTACCAAAGCAAGTTATGGAAAACAAATGGTTGATTTATTATCATTAAGACTCACAGATGAATTTGGCAGTGGTTTTTCTTCTGTTAGTATCAGGCGCATGCGTAAGTTTTATGAAATTTATCCAATTTGGTCGGCAGTGCCGACTGAATTGAGTTGGTCTCATTTTCAAGAACTCATAAGAGTGAATAGAAAGGAAGAAAGAGAATTTTACGAAAATGAAGCAATTAAATCAAATTGGGGATATAGAGAATTAGGAAGACAAATTAATACCAAATTATATGATAGATATTTAATATCTCCAAACAAAAGCAAAGTATTATTAGAATCTAAAAAAGGCTTAATTGAACGTCAACCAGAAGAATTATTAAAAACACCATATATTTTTGAGTTTGCCGGTTTAAAAGAAAATAAAAAATATTTGGAAACCGATTTAGAGAAAGCGTTGCTTTCTCATCTGACTGAGTTTCTTTTGGAATTAGGAAGAGGATTTTCATTTGTGGCTAGTCAGCAAAGATTAAAGATAGGCGCTGAATATTATTATCCTGATTTAGTATTTTACAATAGATTGGCAAGATGCTTTGTAATAATAGATTTAAAAATTGGTAAATTAACGCATCAAGATATTGGACAAATGCAAATGTATGTAAATTATTATAAAAAAACTCAAATGGTAGAAGATGAAAATGAGCCTATTGGAATATTGCTTTGTGCAGATAAAGATGAAGCAGTTGTAGAGATGACCTTGGGTGATAATATTAAAAATGTATATACTTCAAAATATTTAACCTATTTACCATCTAAAGAAGAACTTATAAAAATTATAAAAGACGAAAAAGAATTAATAGAGTTGGCTCAAAATAATGAAAAATATAAAAATAACCTTAATTAATAGAAAATGTGTAAATGTCGCAGCTATGTCGTAGTAATGTCGCAGTAATGTCGCAGTAATGTCGTAGTAATTCTAATTATTTTATTAAATAATTCTAAATTTAGTGTGTACTTTTGTCTAGCTTATGCATAAATTAAATTAGGAAGGTGAGTTATGACAAACTATAGAGAAATAGTTACTAAGGCTGTTATAGGTAAAGCTAAAAAGACTACTATACAAGAATTTTCTATTGAGCCAGAACAAGTTCCTAATACTGTGTTAGGCTGTTGGATCATTAATAATAAGTTTAAGGGTAATAATAAAGATGGAAAGGTGCTTATAAATGGATCATTTGATGTAAATGTATGGTACTCATATGATTCTGATACTAAGACTAGTGTTACTACTAGAACAATAAGTTATGAAGATATTATGAATGTAACTCTTAAAAATGATACTACTTTAGATAATACTAGTGAAATAATTGTAAGAAGTCTAAGGCAACCTACAGTTAGTAATGTTGAAATAAAAGATAATAAAGTAGAATTAAAAGTTGAAAAAGAACTCGGTGTTGAAATAGTAGGTAATACTAAAGTTAAAGTAAGTGTCGAAGATTATGATGATGATTATGAAGAATTAATAGATGAAGAAATTGAAAGTGAAATTGAAAGTATTAATCCAGAATATCTAGAAGAAAAATAGTCGTCAACGAAAAATAGTTGACAACTATTTTTGATATATAGTATAATAGACTAGAAATTAAGGAGGAAGAGAATATGGCAGTTAAATTAAGACTTAAAAGAATGGGTTCTAAACAAAAACCATTCTATAGAATAGTTGCAGCTGACGCTAGAAGTCCTAGAGATGGTAGATTCATCGAAACAGTAGGTACTTACAATCCAATTAAGGGTAGTGAAGTAGTTACAGTTGATGAAGAAAAAGCACTTAAATGGTTAAATAATGGTGCTGAACCCACTGATACAGTTAGAAATATTTTATCTCATCAAGGAATTATGGCTAAATATGCTGAATCTAAAAACAGTAAAAAGAAAGCTAAATAATTATGAATGTAGTAGAATTTGCTGATTATTTGGTAAAAAGTTTAGTTAGTGAACCTGATCTTGTAAAGGTAAGTGAATTTCAAGCTGATGAAGATACTACTATTTTAGAAATAATTGTTCCTGAATCAGATATGGGAAAGGTTATTGGTAAGAATGGTAAAACTTCTACAGCTATAAGAACTTTAATACAAGCTCATGCTGCTATTCACAATAAACCAAAAGTTAAAATCAATATTGATTCATTTTAAAAAAGTTAATTAATTGTTAACTTTTTTCTTATATTAGGGTATAATGTTAATTATGAATTGGGTGATTATATGGAAAAAATAATTATGGATGATATAGTAAATTATGCTAAACAATATGGTTTTATATTTCAAGGAAGTGAAATATATGGTGGACTTGCTAATGCATGGGATTATGGACCAATTGGAGCAGAATTAAAAAGAAATTTGAAGAATGCTTGGTGGAGTAAGTTTGTTAGTGAGAATCCATTTAACTATGGACTTGATAGTGCTATACTTATGAATCCTAAAGTATGGGTTTCTTCTGGACATGTAGCGTCTTTCTCTGATCCACTAATTGATTGTAAGAAATGTAAAAGTAGATATAGAGCAGATAAGCTAATTGAAGAACATTCAAATGGTACGGTAATAGCAGATGGTTTTAGTAATGAAGAGTTACTTGATTATTTAGTAAGTAATAATGTTGTTTGTCCTAAATGTGGTGCTCTTGATTATACTGATATAAGACAATTTAATCTTCTTTTTGAAACGAGTCAAGGTGTAACTGAAGATAATAAAAGTAAGATATATCTAAGGGGAGAAACTGCTCAAGGTATCTTTGTTAACTTTAAAAATGTCGAAAGAACTATGCGTGCTAAGGTACCTTTTGGTATTGCTCAATATGGTAAAGCTTTTAGAAATGAAATAACTCCAGGTAACTTTATATTTAGAATGCGTGAATTTGAACAAATGGAATTGGAATTCTTCTGTAAACCTGGGACTGATTTAGAATGGCATGGATATTATAGAAGCTTCTGTATGGATTTCTTAAAGAGTTTGGGTATTCTTAAAGATAATCTAAGATATAGAGATCATGAAAAAGAAGAATTGTCTTTCTATTCTAAGGCTACAACTGATATAGAATATAAATATCCATTTGGTTGGGGAGAACTATGGGGTATAGCTGATAGAACTGATTATGATTTATCTGTCCATATGGAAGGTAGTAGTACTGATTTAAGATATTTAGATCCTGAGACTAATGAAAAGTATTTACCTTATGTAATTGAGCCATCTGTTGGTGTAGATAGATTATTCTTGGCTGTATTATGTGATGCTTATACTGTCGAAAAATTAGATAATGATGAAAGAGTGGTACTTAAAATTAATCCAGCTATTGCTCCTATAAAAGTGACAATTTTACCATTAATTAAGAAAGTACATGCTGAGAAGGCTAATGATATCTATGGTGAGTTATGTAGTAAATTTACAGTAAGTTATGATGAATCTGGATCTATTGGTAAAAGATATAGAAGATGTGACGCAATTGGTACACCATTCTGTATTACAGTAGATGATGATACTTTAGAAAATAATATAGTTACTTTAAGAGATAGAGATACTATGGAACAAGTTAAATTAAATCTTGATGAAGTAGAAAACTATATTAAAGAGAGAATTGTATTAAAATAAAAAATTCAAGGTACGATTTTGTACTTTGAATTTTTTATTTTAAATATTTTTTTATTTCTTTTGTTACTACTTTATAACCATCTTCACTTAAATGCAGACCATCTGTTGTATATTTCTTTTTTAAGTCCCCATTATTATCTATTAGTAAATCATGTATATTTATATAGACAATATTTTTTTCTTTACATAACTTTTTTATTTCTTTGTTAACTTCTATTGTAAAATCATTTTTTGAATTGCTTCTTATTTTAGAATTAACTGGATATATTGATTCAACATAAATCTTGGCATTCTTTCTATTTTCTTTTATGTTATCAATTATTTTTTCAATATTATTTATGATATATTCTTTACTTTTACCTGCATGGATATCATTTATACCAATAAGTAAAAATACTTTACTAGGATTATAAATATGTACCATCTTATTCATATTATTTAAAATATCTTGGGTTTTATATCCATTAACGCCACTTTTTACAGTAGGATATTCGGGATAATATTTATCAAGATTATATCCATTTGTAATAGAGTCTCCTAGAAATACAAAGTTATCATCTATAGTAGATGTTCTTTTATTACTATATAAGAAGAATATAATAAGTAAAATTATTATACTAGTTAAACAAGTTAAAAATACTATTTTTGTTATTTTATTCATTTTTTCGGCCGCCTTACATAAACATTATATCATTTATTTTGACTATGTCGATATAAAATGATAAAATAGGTCGTGTAGTGGGTGGTTTTATGGATATAATAGCGAGTATTCTATTTTTAATACCTTCATTAATTGGTATCAAAGTAGATAAAATATTAAATAAAAGAAATACTGATAATAAAAAGATATTTATAAGATATATAGCTTATGTATTAATTAATTATGTATGCTCTTTATTTACACTTTATATATTAATTGGTAAGGATGCTTCTTTTCATTATAATTTGTATAATATATCATTTAATATTAAATATTTAATGATGAGCATCTTTTATGCTTGTTTAATTCCAAGTATTGAATTTCTTTATAAAAAATATATAAAATATGAAAAGAAGATAATATCATATAAAAATTTAAAGTTATATAAGAAAATACTTGGTTCTGTTTTAATATTTATTGATATATTATTATTTATAAGTGCTATATGGGGAACAAAAAGATTTGATAATATTAATTTAGATGAAATTATATTTCATTTACTAGTTCCAATGGAAGGTACTAATATTGATTATTTTGTAGTTTATTTATATGAAGCTTTAATACCTATATTTATTATAAGTTTTATTCTCATCTATTTGTTTATAAAAGATTATAATAAAACAATTAATTTAAAGGTAATTATTAAAAGCAAGATAAAGATTAATTTGTCATTTCTATTTAGAAGGTGGTTTTATTTAATATTTATTACTTTAGTATCTTTTGGATATATAACAATTAGATATAATTTGTATGATTTTTTAAAGAATCAACTTGTTTTTTCAAACTTTATAGAAAAAAATTATGTTGATCCTGATAGTGTTAAGATAACATTTCCTGAGAAGAAAAGAAACTTAATATATATTTATTTAGAAAGTATGGAAAGTAGCTTTGCTGATACATCAAATGGTGGTATTGAAGTAGATAATTTAATTCCTAATTTAACTAAACTTGCTTATAATAATACATTCTTTTCACCAAATAGTAAGTTAGGTGGAGCATACTTTACTTATGGTGGATCTTGGACTATTGGATCGATGGTATCTCAAAGTGCTGGTATTCCTTTAAAGGTTAGTATTGGTGAGAATGCATATGGTGATTATAAGAATTTTTTACCAGGAGTTACTACTTTAGGTGATATTCTTAATAAAAATGGATATAATCAAATGATTATGTTTGGATCTGATGCAAGTTTTGCAGGAAGAGATACATTCTATAAATCTCATGGTAATTATGAAATATATGATTATTATAGAGCACTGGAAGATGAAAAAATGACAACGGATGATTTTGTCTGGTGGGGATTTGAAGATAAAGATTTATATAAATACGCTAAAGAACAACTTACTATATTATCTAAAAAAGATGAACCATTTAATTTTACAATGTTAACAGTTGATACACATGCACAAGGTGGATATCTATCAAGTATTTGTAAAAAGAAGTTTGGAAGTAGATATAAAAATGTTATTTATTGTGCTGATAAACAAATTAATAGTTTTATAAATTGGTTAAAGAAACAGGATTTTTATAAAAATACTACTATCGTTATAGTTGGGGATCATTTGACTATGGATAATAGTTATATTGATAGTGTTCAAAATATTACTGATCGTATGTCTTATAATGTATTTATTAATTCAAAAGTTAATCCAATTAATACTAATAGAGAGTATATTCTTTATGATATGTTTCCAACAATTCTTGCTAGTATGGGAGTAAAAATTGAAGGAGATAAGTTAGGACTTGGTACTAACTTGTTTAGTGAAGAACAAAATTTAATTGAAAAGTATGGCTATGATTATATTAATGATGAATTAGCTAAAAGAAGTAGTTTTTATACTAAGAATTTTGTTATTGATAATAAATAGTATTTGTATAACTAATATAGGGAAGTATAATTACTTCTTTTTTAAATTAAATAATTTGACATTTTATATACACTTTAAATTCATATATGTCTAAATTAATGACTTTTTTTCTTAAATTTGGTATTATAAAGGTAACAAAGGGAGATAAGTATGAATTTAATAGTAAATAATCATAATATATTTGAAATAGTACTAGTTACATTTATAATAAGTTTACTTTTGGTACCACTTTCAAAGAAAATAGCAGTTCATGTTGGTGCCTTGGATGTGCCTAATGAAAGAAAGGTTCATAAAAAGTTGATGCCTAGATTAGGCGGACTTGCTATATATGGTTCATTTTTAATAGGATATATGTTGTATGGTGATATTACAACTCAGATGTTATCTATATTAATATCTACTTTTATAATTTTAATACTTGGAATTATTGATGATATTAATCCGGTTAGGGCTAGGTATAAATTCTTAGTTCAAATAGTGGCTGCATTAATTGTGGTTATATATGGTAATATTTATTTTTCTGAATTATCTTTTTTAGGTTTTAACTTTGTATTTAATAAGTTTTGGAGTTATTTTTTATCAACATTTTTTATTCTTGCTATAACTAATGCAATAAATTTAATAGATGGACTTGATGGACTTGCATCTGGAATTAGTTCAATATACTTTTTAACTATCTCTATAATTGCGTTATATATGAATAAAATAGGTGGGTTAGATATTATTTTATCTTTAATAATGCTTGGAGCTACTTTAGGATTTTTAGTTAATAATTTCCCACCCGCTAAGATATTTATGGGAGATTCTGGAAGTACATTCTTAGGATTTATGATTGCTGTTATATCACTTTTAGGTTTTAAGATAACTACACTTACTTCTTTAGTGATACCAGTATTAATACTTGCAATACCAATTTTTGATACTGTTCTTGCAATATTTAGGAGATTACTTAAAGGAGAAAACATAGGAACTCCTGATAAAGAACATTTTCATCATCAATTATTGAAGTTAAGATTTTCTCCTAGAGCAAGTATATTAATTATATACGCTATTAGTATTATATTCTCAGTAATATCAATATTATATGTTCTAGGAGATAATGAACAAGCAGTATTTATTTATGTTATTTTAATGATTTTATTACTATTTATAATATTGAAAACTAACATATTGTTTGATCATAATATAAAAAAATAGTTTCCAAATTATTGGAAACTAATAAAAATATGTGTGGATGTAATCACATATATCACATGACTACAATGAAATTATATATCATTTTTTATATTTTCACAACATAAAGATATTAGAAAATTTACAAATATACTGTTATTTGCTATAATGGTAAAGGAGGATAAGCATGAAAAATATATTACTAAATTTTAGAAAATATAAGTTTTTACTTAGCGAATTAATAAAACGTGATTTTAAAATAAAATATAAAAGAAGTGTATTAGGAGTCTTATGGAGTATCTTATATCCATTATTAATGATGAGTGTCATGGCACTTATATTTTCTAATATGTTTAAATTTAAGATGGATGGAGTAAACTATTTAGTTTATTTAATGAGTGGTTTAATTATATTTAATTATTTTAGCGAAGCTACAAATAGTTGCTTAACTGCAATAGTTGGTAATTTTTCTCTTATAAATAAGGTTTATATACCAAAGTATATTTTTCCACTTGCAAAATGTTTATTTGCAGGAATAAACTTTTTACTTACATTAATTCCTTTCTTTTTAATCGTTATTTTTTCGGGAAATGCTCTTGAAGGAACGAAGTGTACTTTAAATATTTGGTATATTTTCTTGCCATATTATTTTGCATGTACTTTAATGTTTGTTATTGGAGTAGGTTATATATTATCAACAGTTACAGTATTCTTGCGAGATGTTATTTATATTTGGGGAATTGCTTTAACTATTTTAAATTACTTTACTCCGATTTTTTATTCAATAGATATTTTACCTGTTTATTTACAAAACGTATTGAAACTGAATCCACTTTACGTTTATATTAATGGTATTAGAGAAGTTGTTTTATTCGGAAATAGACCTACATTAACTTATCTGTTAGTAGCGTTCTTTAGTGGTTTTATAACAATGGTAGTAGGAATGTATATTTTTAGAAAGAAACAAGATAAATTTGTTTACTGCATATAAGGGGGTGAAATTATATGATTAATGTTGAAAATGTATCAATGAAATTTAATTTAGGTGTAGAAAAAGATAATTCACTTAAGATGATGTTTATACGAATATTTGATAAAAGAAAAAGATTAAAAAAAGAGTATTTTTGGGCTTTAAAGGATGTATCTTTTAAAGTTGAAAAAGGAGATGTTGTAGGTATTGTAGGGGCTAATGGTGCTGGTAAAAGTACAATATTAAAAGTAGTCAGCGGTGTTTATAAACCTACTAAAGGAAAAGTAGAAGTAAACGGAAATATATCTCCTATGATTGAATTAGGCGCTGGATTTGATGGAGAGTTAACAGCTAGAGAGAATATTTATTTGAATGGCGCTATTCTTGGATACTCTAAAGAGTTTATTAATGAAAAATTCGATGAAATTGTTAAGTTTTCTGAATTAAAAGAATTTTTAGATGTACCAGTTAAAAATTTTTCTTCTGGTATGGTTGCAAAGTTAGCGTTTTCTATTTCAACTGTTGTTGAACCAGAAGTGTTAATTGTTGATGAAATATTGTCTGTTGGAGATATTAAGTTTCAAGAAAAAAGTAAAAATAAAATGATGTCTATGATAAATGGTGGAACAACTGTTTTGTATGTTTCACACTCACTTCAATCAATAAAAGATTTATGTAATAAAGTTTTATGGCTTGATCATGGAAAAGTTGTTGATTTTGGTGAAACAAAAGACATTTGTGATAGATATTATGATTCACTTATGAAAAATAATGGAAATAATGAATAGAAAGAAGGAATATAAATGATTATTACAAGAACACCTTTTAGAGTTAGTCTATGTGGTGGTGGTAGTGACTTACCACAATTTTATCAAAAACATGGAGGATGTGTTATTAGTACTACTATTAATAAATATATGTATATAACATCTCATCCATCATTTGATAAAAATACTACAGTATTAAAATATTCTAAAACTGAAACAGTTCATGATATAAATGATATTGAACATAGTATTTTTAGAGAATGTTTAAAAAAAGAAGGTTTAGAAGGATTAGAAATAACATCTATTGCTGATGTACCACAAGGTACTGGTCTTGGTTCTTCTAGTTCTTTTACAGTAGGTTTAATTAAAAACCTGAAGTGTCATAAAAGAGAATATATCTCTAAAGATGATGTTGCAAAAGATGCATGTGAAATGGAAATTGATATATTAAAAAATCCGATTGGTAAACAAGATCAATATGCTGCGGCATTTGGTGGATTAAATTTTTATCAATTTAACAAAGATGGTTCTGTAGATGTTGAACCAATATTACTTGGACATCAAGCTTATAAACAACTAGAAAAAAATCTTATTATGCTTTATGTTGGTGGTGAGCATAGTGCATCTGCAATACTTAAAGAGCAAGGAAAAAATGTAACAAGTGCAAGTGATAAAGAAGAAGGTCAAAAAAGAATTGTTGAACTTACTTACGAACTTAAATATGAGCTTGAACATGACAATATTGATGCTGTAGGTAGAATACTTGATGAAAATTGGAAGATAAAAAGAACATTAGCAAATGGAATTAGTAATCCAAAATTTGACGAATGGTATGATAGAGCTATTAATAATGGTGCTACTGGTGGTAAAATATTAGGTGCCGGTGGAAGTGGATTCTTCTTGTTCTATGTGCCAGAAGAAAACCAAGAAAAATTTAGAAATGCAATGTCTGATTTAAAAGAAATGGAATTTAAATTTGATCATTTAGGAACAACAGTTATATTTGTTAGTTAAAAGGAGGTAATAAGATGAAAGCATTAGTAACAGGTGGAGCTGGGTTTATAGGAACTCATTTAGTTAGAAGTTTATTAGAAAGAGATTTAGAAGTTGTTTGTGTTGATAATTTTACTTTAGGTTTACAAGAAAATGTTGATTGCTTCTTAGATAATCCTAATTATAAATTTTATAACATTAATATTGAAGAAACAGAAAAATTCTGTAGTGAGCTTGAAGATGAAGATTTTGATATAGTTTATCATTTAGCAGCAAATTCTGATATTCAAAAGGGTGGCAAAATGCCAAAGGTTGATTTCAATGATACGTTTATGACTACTTATAGTGTTCTTGAGTTAATGAGAAGAAAAAATATTAAAAAGTTATTTTTCTCATCGACTTCGGCTGTTTATGGAGATAAGAATACTTTATTAAGAGAAGATACAGGAGATTTAAAACCAATATCTTATTATGGTGGTGCTAAATTTGCAAGTGAAGGTTTTGTATCGTCATATTCATTTATGAATGATTTATCAACAGTAGTATTTAGATTTCCAAATGTAATCGGCCCTAATTTAACTCATGGTGTTATTTATGACTTTGTAAAAAAATTAAAAAATAATCCTAATGAATTAGAAATATTAGGTGATGGTACTCAAACAAAACCATACTTATATGTATTAGATTTAGTTGATGCTATTGTAAAATTTACATTAGATAAGGAAATGAAAAAAGGTTTAGAAATATATAACGCTGGTGTTGAAAGTGCAACGAGTGTTACAAGAATTGCAGACATAGTTTGTGAAGTACTTGGATATGAAAATGTTAAGTATAACTATACTGGTGGTAATGTTGGTTGGAAAGGTGATGTTCCAAAATTCCAATATGACTTAACTAAAATTCATAATGCTGGTTGGACTGCAAAACATACTAGTGATGAATCAGTAAGAGAAGCTGTAATTTATATAAAGGAACATACACATGAAAGCTGTAATTCAAGCAGGGGGTAAGGGTACTAGAATTTCTTCAATTACTGGAGATACTATTCCTAAACCAATGCTTGAAGTAGCTGGATATCCAATTTTATATCATCAAATTATGAATTTAAAAAAATGTGGTATAAAAGATATTATTCTAATAATTGGGCATTTAGGAAATATTATAAAAGATTATTTTAAAGATGGAACTGATATAGGTGTAAATATTTCTTATATTGAAGAAAATCCTAATGAACCACTAGGAACAGCTGGATCATTATATTATGCTAAAAAATTAATAGATAATGATTTTATATTTCTACTTGCAGATGTATTTATAGATATTGATTTTAATAAGATGTATAAATTTCATAAGGATAATGGTGCTGTAATTACATTACTAACTCATCCTAATGGACATCCTTTTGATAGTGATTTAGTAGTAGAAGAAAATAATGTCGTTTTATCTTTTGATTATAAAACAAATGATAGAACTAAATATTATTATAAAAATTTAGTTAATGCAGGAATAATGATTTTTTCAAAGAGTGTACTCGATTTAATAGATGAACCTAAAAAATATAATTATGAAAAAGATTTAATTGTGCCGTTAATTGAAACAAAAAAAGTGTATTCATATGAATCAAGTGAGTATGCAAAAGATATGGGGACACCAGAAAGATATGCTAAAGTACAAGATGATTTTAAAAATGGAATCTGTGAATCTAAAAATTTAAGTAATAAACAAAAGGCTATATTTTTAGATAGAGATGGCACTATTAATAAATATGTTGGATTTCTTAGAAAAGAAGAAGATTTTGAATTAATTGATGGTGTAACAAAAGCTATTAAAAAAATAAATGAATCTGGTTATTTAGCTATAGTTATTACTAATCAACCTGTTATCGCAAGGGGAGAAGTTACTCTACAAGGCTTGGAAGAGATTCATAAAAAGATGGAAACTCTTTTAGGATTAGATGGTGCATATGTAGATGATATTTATTATTGTCCACATCATCCTGATAAAGGTTTTGAAGGTGAAATAGAGAGTCTAAAAATAAAATGTGATTGTCGTAAACCAAATACTGGTTTAATAGATAAAGCAGTAATAGAGCATAATATAGATTTAAATAAATCATATATGATTGGTGATACAACTAGTGATATCAAATTAGCTGAAAACGCTGGAATAAAAGGAATTCTGTTAAGAACTGGTGAAGCTGGAAAAGATAATAAATGGGAAGTAGAACCAGATTTTATAGCAGATAACTTAAAGGAAGCATTAAAATATATAAAGTTAGATTAGAAAGAAGGAATAAAGATGGACTTTAAAAATGCAATAAAAGAATATTATGAAAGAGAAATGGAATGTATCAAGAGATTTAATCTTGATGAAATGAATGATGCAATGAATGCTATTTATGAAACATATAAAAACGGTGGAACAATTTATGTATGTGGAAATGGTGGTAGTGCTTCAACAGCATCTCATATGCAAAATGATTTTAATAAAGGAATTAGTGAATATGTAGAAAAGAAATTTAATTTCTATTGTTTAAATGATAATGTATCTACTATGATGGCTGTTGCTAATGATATAGGTTATGAAGAAGTATTTAGATTTCCATTATTAAATAAAATTACATCAAATGATTTATTTATCGGTATAAGTGGATCAGGTAATTCTAAAAATGTTTTAAATGCTGCAGAATATGCTCATGAATGTGGTGCTAAAGTTTTAGGAATGACTGGATATACTGGTGGAAAATTAAAAGAAATGGCAGATTATATAATGCATGTTGATGAAATGGATATGCAAATTGCTGAAGACTTACATATGACATTTGATCATATGATGATGAAAATATTCTACAATTTCTTAACTAAAAATGAAATAACAGGAAATAATATAGCAGATACTCATTAAAAAAATAGTTTTTTATAGGTACGTAAATAAATAATTATTATTGAATGGAGAAGTAAAGTTGAAAAAGTTAAAAAATATTTATTATAAATACGAAGAAATAATTAATTATTTGTTTATAGGCGGATGCACAACTTTAATAAGTTTAGCAACATATTATATTTGTGTGTTTACTGTATTTAATCCTGATAATCCAATATTACTGCAATTAGCCAATATCGTTTCTTGGATAGTTGCGGTAATATTTGCTTATTACACAAATAGAAAAGTTGTTTTCAAGAGTGACAATAAAAATATTAAAAGTGAAGCTTCAAAATTTTTTGGTGCCAGAATAATAACTTTAATAATTGATATGTTGTTTATGTGGTTAACAGTAAGCGTCTTTAAATTAAATGATAAGATAATGAAAATAGTTTCTAATGTTATAATAGTAATTCTAAATTATGTTTTTAGTAAAATATTTGTATTTATAAAGGAGAAAAAGTAGTATGAAAAAAGAAAAGAAAGATTTAATATCAATTATTGGACAAGTTTATAATGAAGAAGTAATGTTACCAATATATTATGAAGAGTTTGATAAATTCACTAAAAAGATGAGTAATGTTGATTTTGAGTTAATTTTTATAGATGATTCTAGTAAAGATAAATCTATTGATATTATAAAAGATATTGCTAAAAAAGATGATAGGGTAAAATATATATCAATGTCAAAAAACTTTGGTAGAGAAGCATGTGCAATGGCTGGATTTAAATATGCTAGTGGTGATTATGTAACCACTATGGATATAGATCTTCAAGACCCATTTGAACTTCTAATTAAGATGTATGACTCTATTAAGAATAAGGGATATGATATCGCAGCTGCTAAAGCATTAACTAGAAAAGGATATTCAAAGTTTCATAAATTTTGTACTAATATGTTTTTCAAAATATCAAATAAAATATCTACCGTTAAAATGTTAGATGGTCAAAGAGAATATCGATTAATGACAAGACAAGTTGTTAATTCAATTTTAAAATATAATGAGTATAACTTATTTAATAAAGGTTTATTAAATGATGTTGGTTTTAAAATTGATTGGATAGAGTATGAAAATGTTGAAAGAAAAGCGGGTACAACTAAGTTCCCTTATAAGAGAATGATAAATTATGCTATAACTGGTTTAATTGATTATTCTACATTCCCATTAAAATTTATATTATATATTGGAATATTACTTTTATTTATATCTTTTGGATTAATTGTGTTTACTATAGTTAGTCTAATCTGTTCGTTAGATATAAATTATATATTCTTATTCTTATCATTAATTATGACAATACTTTTTGGTGTAGTATTATTAGCACTTGGTATTATGTCGATGTATTTAGCACAAATTCATTTAGAAGTAAAAAGAAGACCATTATATATAATTAGAGATAGTAATATAGGCGGTTTTGAATATGAAAAATAATCCGACAGTTGATTTTTTAAAATTATTTTTTGCACTTGGAATAGTTGCATTACATACAGGATTTTTGTTAAATATTCAAAATGGTTTTTATGTTCATGCAATTATATTTAGACTTGGTGTTCCTTTTTTCTTTTTAGCTTCAGGTTATTATCTTGCTGCTAAAAATAAAAATAATGATAGAGTAACATTCTTAAAATATATTAAAAGATTAATCTATTTATATATTCCGTTAAGCATTTTATATATGCTTGCTAATATGTTTAGGTATAATAATTTTTCACCAAGAGCGTTACTTGATAATATATGGCTTATTTTTACTGGAAGAAGTCAATCAGTTATATGGTTTGTTGGAGCATTAATTGTAAGTTGTATTGTATTAATGCATTTAAAAGAAAAGAATAAGTTAAAGGTATCTTTAAAAATAGCTGCATGTATATATGTAATTGGTTTACTTTTTAATACCTATGCTTTTGTTTTAAATAATCAATATTTAGACTTTTTGTATCAATTTTTAGTTCAAACATTTTCTAATAATAGTAATGCATTATTTGAAGGATATTTATTTGTTGGACTAGGATATTATTTGAATAAGTATTATAGTAGTGAAGGAATAAAGAATAATATAATCTTTATAGTTATAGGCTTTGTTATGCTATTTACCGAGACATTTGTCGTACATAATCATTTAGATTCTGTTGTGAATTATGAATATTATTTTAGTCATTTACTCCTTATACCTAGCATATTTTTATTGGCGACTAAATTAAATTTTAATTTTAGTTCAATATTAATTAGAAAAATGTCTTCATATATATATTATTTTCATTATATTTTTATTATTGTTTTGATATGGATAAACAATTTATATCCAAGTAATATTTTAAATAATCCAAATTACTTTTATTTAATAACAATTTTAATAACAGTAATATTTTCAATAATTGTTTATTTCTTTGAAAAAAAGACAAGTTTAAAAAATGATTTTCTAAAATATACAGTTATAATTGTTTATTTAATATCATTCTTAGTTTTATTATTTTCAATACTAATACTTTTTAATAAAGTTATTTGGGCTGATGAAATATGTAGTTTAGCAATGATAAAAAATAGTTTTAAAGATATATTTTATATTAATGCTAATGACGTTCATCCACCATTTTATTATTGTATGCTTAAAATATTTGTAGGCTTTTCTTCTGGATTGCTTCCAGTGGCTAACACAATTGTATTAGGAAAAATATTTTCATTTATTCCATATATCTTAATTCTTATTTTAGTAAATACAAAGATAAGAAAAAATTATGGAATTACTACTTCTGCTATATGTACTTTATTATTAACTACGATGCCACAAATTATACCGAATTTTGTGGAACTGAGAATGTATAGTTGGGGTATGTTCTTAGTTTTATGTTCTTATATTTATTTAATTGATGCTGTTAAATTAAATAGAAAAAAAGATTGGATAATTTTTACAATATTTAGTGTTTTATCTGTATATGTACATTTTTATGCATGTTTAACTATGGTGTTTATGTATGCTTTAGCATTAGGATACGCTATATTTAAAGATAAAAAACTTATAAAAAAAATAATTATAAGTGGAGTGGTTGTAGCAATTTGTTATATTCCTTGGTTACTAGTAATTATAAGTCATCTTGCTAAATCTGGTTCAGGTTTCTGGATATCTCCAATTACTTTTGATAATGTTATTGAATATGTTAAATATGCTATTTTTCCAACATCAGATTATCTTGGTTTCAATCTTATTCTTGGATTAAGTTGGATATTATTAATACTTTTAACTGTATATAAATATCTATCATTAAAAAAAGAAGAAGATAGTAAATTTATAAATATTGTTGGCTTTTTATTATTATTCTTAGTTGTTGGGTGTGGAATAGTTGTTTCTATTTTAGTAAATCCATTATTTGTAGCAAGATATATGTATTTTGCTATAGGTACTTTTTGGTTTAGTATAGCAATCATCTTAGGAAAATTAATTAATAAAAAAGAAGCTTTTATAATTATTATATTTATACCATTATTAATTGGATGTATTAATTTTAATAATTTTACTAGAACAGAAATGACTAAAAATGATTATGCTGAATCATTCTATAAGAAAATTAAACAAATAGATAAAAGTGCGGATATTATTGCAAATGAAGTGCATGTTCAATTTCTTTTTGCTTACTATTTTCCAAACTCTAATGTCTACTATTATAAACATGATAATGCAAGTCAAATGATAAAAATGTATAAAAATATAGGAAAATTAGATAAAGTTAAAGATGCAGAAAGGAAAAAAGTTTATTATTTAGAGAATGTCTATGCAGATGATTACAAAGAAAGCATTAAAAAGGAAGGATACGAATTAAAAGAAATTGACAATTTTAGTATAGATATGTATACTATGAAATTATATGAAATAGTTATGGAGTAAATATATGAAAAAAGTAAAAGAATTTATAATTAAAAACAGATATTATCTTATAGCGTTTTTATTCATGCTGATAATCTGTTCTTTGGCACCATTAAATGGTGATGATTGGCCTAATTATAATCCAAATACTTCAATGAAATTTGCTATTGTTAATGCTATAAAATCTTATATGACATATGAAAGCAGATTTGTAAGTAGAGTTTTAATTAATATTTTATGTTATTATAAAGTTATATGGAATGTATTAAATGCTGTTGCTTTTACATCTATATATTGGTCATTATCTAAAATATTTGATCTTAAGAAAAATAATGAATTTAAAGCATTACTACTAGTTCTTATATTAATACCTTGTTCAATGTTTGGACAAGTATATTCTTGGATTACAGGAAGTATTACTTATTTATTTCCTGTAGCCATTATACTTACATATTTTGCTTATACATATAAAGTTATGGATAAATTTACAGTAAAAAATGTACCTATATTATTGATAGCTAACTTAATATGTGCTTTATTTATAGATCATTGTGGTCCTGCATTAGTTGCTATAAATATGTTCCTTATAGTTAAGAAATATTTAGATACTAAAAAAATTAATATTATGAACATTATATGTTTAGTATTTTCTATTATATCTGTGTTACTAGCGTATTTTGCTCCAGGTAACGCAAATAGATTATCTAATACTCCTGGTTTTGAAAATTTAAGTTTATTTGGTAAAGTATTTGAAAATTATGATAACTTTTTAGATTATATTTATGCAGCTAATCCAATACTAGCAATTTTAATGGTTATATCTGTTAGTTATATGATATATAAGTTTATTAAGAAAAATTGTATACTAAAATATATATTATTATTACTTATCTGGATTATTCCAATTTATTCATTAATATATCATTATGATATATATAATCCATTTGTTAATTATACTGCATCATTAGATTTTTATTGGAAATCTGAAACATTATTAAGAAGTCCATTTGTTTATGGTTATTGGACAGTTATTTCAGTTTTATTCATTGTTTCAATTCTTTATATTTTAAAAAATAATAAGGATAAATATTATTACTTGGTATGTTTATTGATTGGTCTTATTCCTAATATGGTAATGTTATTAAGTCCAACTTGGGGATTTAGAACAACATATTTTACAAATATAGTTTTATCTGCACTTGCGATAAAATTAATATTTGAAATATTGAATAATGAAAAATATAATGGATTAGATTTAAAGGTTATAGTTAATATAGGATATTATTTTATGATTACATATTTAATATTTGTGTTTGCAGTTATAATGCATTTTGATATCGTTAGATATAATAATATTGCTAAACAATACAATGATGGTAATAGGGATATAGTAATAGTGGCATGTCCTATTAGATATGTTTGGAATTATAATCCATATATGGATTTTCATAATATGGCATATAAGAATGTACTATTTACTCAAAAAGTTATAAAAGATAAAGATGTAGAAATAACATTTTCTTGGTTAGATAGTTATTGGGATGTATTTAAGGGGGAATAATAAATGAATGAAGGTTATGATATCTCTTTAGTTATACCATGTTATAATGAAGAAAAAAATGTTAGTTTGTTTTATAAAGAATGTTCTTGTATTTTTAATAAAAAGAAATTAAATGTTCAATATATTTTTATAAATGATGGTAGTAGGGATGAGACTTTTAACGAAATAAGAAATCTTGCAAGTGAGAATAAAAATATAGTTGGAATTAGTTTTTCAAGGAATTTTGGTAAAGAATCAGCTATATATGCAGGTTTAAAAAAGTCGAGTGGGAAATATACATGTATTATAGATGCTGATTTACAGCAAAATCCAAAGTATGTAGTAGAAATGTATAACTATATTTTAAATAATACTGAATATGACTCTGTTTGTTGTTATCAAGAAAAAAGAAAAGAAGGATTTATAAAGTCAATATTAAAAAAGATATTCTATAAATTTATTAATAGCATAAGTGATGTGAAATTTTATAAAAATGCATCTGATTTTAGATTGTTTAATCGTAAAGTTTTAAATTCTTTATTGGAATTAAAAGAGTACTACAGATTTTCTAAAGGATTTTTTTCTTGGATAGGCTATAAAACATATTATATGCCTTACGAGGTTGAAAATAGAAAGTATGGTAAAACTACTTGGTCGTTATTTTCATTATTTAGATATGCAGTTGATGGAATAGTAGGTTTTTCTATAAGGCCTTTAAAAATTGCTACATTTGTAGGAATTGTTAGTTTTATTATGTCAGTTCTGTATCTAATTATTATTTTAATTCAAAAATTGTTTGTTGGAATAAGTATAAGTGGATATGCAACGATTGTGTGTTTAATATTATTTTTTGGAAGTTTACAAATGATTTTTTTAGGAATAATAGGCGAATATTTAGGAAGAACTTATATGGAAACTAAGAAGCGCGCTATATACATTATAGATGAAGAAATAAATGGTAATGAAGGGAATTAACTATGGATAAAATAAAGAAAATTGTAAATTGTGTTGTTCCTGTAACAATGTGTAATCTTAAATGTCACTATTGTTATATAGGTCAAACAAATTCTTTTGATAAGAATATTCCGAAACTGGAATATTCTGTAGATCATATGGTAAGTGCTTTAACTAAAGATAGATTAGGTGGGGCTTGTATGATGAATTTGTGTGCTGTTGGTGAAACATTAATGGCACCTTACTTATTTGATTTATCGAAAGGACTTATTAATAATGGACATTATGTTACCATTGTAACTAATGGGATATTAACAGATAAAATAAAGAAATTTTGTGAAATGGATGAATCACAAAAAAAGAATTTATTTTTTAAGTTTTCTTATCAATTCTTAGAACTTAAAAGATTAAACTTAATTGAGAAATTCTTTGACAACATTAAAATGGTTAGAGATGCTAATATATCTTTTTCAGTAGAGTTAACTGCGAATGATGAAAGTATACCTTATATTGATGAATTAAAAAAATACTGTAATGATGCACTAGGAGCAGATCCACATATAATTGAGTCTAGAGATAATAATCATGCATTTAAAAAGCTAACAAAACTTCCAAACGAAGAACATATGAAAAGTTGGTCAAAAATTGATACGCCACTTATAACATTTCAAGATAGAGAATGGGATAAGAAAAGATGTGAATTTTGTTATGCTGGTAAATGGGTAGCAACTCTTTACTTGCAAAATGGTAATCTAGCGCCATGCTTTGGTGGTGGTCCGATATTTCAAAATGTTTTTGAAGATATAGAAACTCCAATTCATTGGTGTGAAATAGGGCATAAATGTCCATGGGAACACTGTTATGCAGCATATGTTTTATTAACACTTGGTGCTATACCTGAACTTGATACACCACATTATGATGAAGTTAGAAATAGAGTTACAAAAAATGGTGAATGGCTACAAGAAAACATGAAACACTTTATGCATTCAAAATTAGTAGAGTCTAATGATGAATTAAATGATGATAAGAAAAATATTATTGATTGGTATCAATCAATTAATTTAAATAGTCCACTTAATAATGATGAGAAAGAAAAAGTAGCAACTTCATTAAATAAAATTCTATCAGAAAAAAATATTAGGTCTGTTGGAGTATTATCTTTCGATAAATATTCTGATTCACTTATTAAACTTTTAGATAGTAAAAAAGTTAAGTATATATTATCGCTTAATTATGAAGAAAATAATAAGAATTCAAAAAGTACTTTTATTCATTTAAACAAGTATAGATTAAAAAAGATCTTAAGAAAAAATGAAATACCAGTTTTAAATCATTATGATAAATTACCAAAAACTGATATAATAATAGTAACTGATATTTTAAATTTTGAAAAGCTTAAAAAGCAAGTACCATGTAAAATAGCAAAGAAGATGGTTTTAATTACTGAATTATAAAGGAGAATAAGAAATGGATAAAATAAAAAATGCAATAATGATAGCGGATACTAGAATACCATTAGTTGGACACTTACTTTTACAAATAAAGGATACTAATCCTAATTTATTTGATGAAGCTATTATTTATTATGATGATATAACTGATAAGGATAAAGAAATTTTAGAAAATATTTTGCCTTGTCGATTTGAAAAGTTTAATTACAATTTTCCAACTAATGTAGCGAATATTTCTGCTTTTAAAAAGTTTTCACCATTAATGTTTTCAAGATATTATATGTTTGATTTATTAAATGAATATAAAACTGTTACATGGATTGATACAGATGTCTTAATTAATGGTGATATTAGTAGTATTATAACTAAAGCAAATAAAACAGGAATGAGTGCAAATTTTGAAGATCCCGTTAATAAATCGTATTTAATAACAGATACTGTACAAACAAGTTTCTATAATCCTGTTAGTGGATATGATATGAATAGATATAATATGAGTTCTGGTTTATTTACTGTATCTAATAAATTAAAAAATTATGAAGTAATGACAAAATGGTGTTTTGATAAAACTATTGAACTTTCTAGTAATTTAATTTTACCTGATCAAGGTGTTCTTAATTTACTTATTCAAGAATTTAATATTAATGTAACATCACTTGGTGAAAATGGAGCATATTGTTTTTATCCTTCTTATAAGAAAGATCCAACAAACGCTAAAGTTATTCATTCTTGGGGAGTTAGAAAGTTTTGGAAAAGCTGGTATTTATATAATAAATATCCTGCATGGAGAAAGTATTATGAAAAGTGGCTGGAGTTAGGTGGAAGTGATTGCTTTGGTGAAATTAAGCCTGATGTTTCTGTAGTTATTCCTTCATATCATACCAATGTTCATTATTTTGATTTGGTTTTAAATGATTTATTAGTTAAACAAGTTCAAGAGCATAATTTTCAATATGATAATTTTGAAATTGTACTTGTGATAGATGGAGAAATATCTGAAGAATTAAATAATTTATTTAAAAAATATGATGATCCAAGACTTGTTATTATTCATAATCAAGAAAAAGGTGGAATTGCTAAAAGTTTAAATATTGGTATAAAAGCTAGTAAAGGTAGATATATTGCCAGAATAGATGATGATGATCGAATTAATTTTACTAGATTATATAAACAAGTAAAATATTTAGATGAGCATAAAGATATAGATTTGGTGTCATCTTATTTTGAATATTTTGGCGATTTAAATGAATCTAGAATTACTTTATCTGGAGAAATGTGTCGTGCTTGGAGTATATTTTCTTGTCCATTTGATCATCCTACTATTATGTTTAGAAAAGATTTTATGGTTGATAATAATTTATTCTATGATGAGACAAGAAGTCATGTTGAAGACTGGGAACTTTGGTTAAGATGCTTTGATTGTGGAATGAAAATGGATGTTATAAAAGAAGTTTTATATTATCATAGATGGTATAATGGTCAAGCAGGTCAAAATATTAAAACTGTAGAGATGATGCGTGATTTAGTAAGAAAGAATTTTGCTAAACTTGACATCAGCTTAACAGATGAAGAGCTTGTCTATATATCTCCATGGCAAGGAATGGTTGATGAAGAAAAATACAACCGATTAAATGAGATATATAGTCAAGCACTTGAAAATAATATTAAATATAAAATATATGATCAAAATGCCTTAGAGACAGTATTTTCTTACAGATTGAACGAAGCTAAAACTGGTAATTTAAATAATTTGGTAATGAGTAAATCTTATAATATTGACTTTGATAGTAAAGATTTATTTAAAAGTCAAAATATTAGTAGAAGATTTGTTAAACGAGCTATAAAGAAAGTTTTAAGGCCATTTTATAAACCAATAAGAAGAGTATTTTATAATATATCTGCTGAAGCTGCTTGTGATAATATAAACTATCAAAATAATAATTTAAAACAAATTGAAGAGAATATTATAAATAAAGCTAATAAATTAGCTCTATCACTTCATGATGAGTTATATGATACAAACAAAAAAATCGATTTATTGTTTGATGAAAGAATAAATAATTTATATTTTAAGAATAAAATTGTTTTAATCGGATCAAGTGAGCATGGCAACTTAGGAGATGCTGCTATAACTATGGGAATACGTGAATTTATTAGAGAAAACTTTAATGAGTATCATTTTATTGAAGTATCTACTTATGATTTTTCAAGTAGACTATCTTACTTACAAAAAATAATAAATAATGATGATGTTATATTACTTCAGGGTGGTGGAAACTTAGGTAATAGGTATCCTAGTGAAGAAAATGTAAGAAGAACAGTAATAGAAAAATTCCCTAATAATAGAGTTTATATTTTACCACAAACAATTTATTTTGATGATAGTGGAAGTGATGAATTAGAAAAATCAATTAAAATATATAATCAACATAAACATTTAACAATATTCGCTCGTGGCAAGATTAGTTTAGAGAATGCTAATAAATATTTTCCTAATTCTAAAAATTACCTTGCAATTGATAGTGCTCTTTATTTGAATATGAATTATAATTTTGAAAGAAATGGTATTCTATGTTGTATTAGAGATCTTGATGATGAAAGTGCATTTAATATGGATACATATAATGAACTATTAGGTGTAATTAAAAAACATGATAGTAATTATTCATTTACAACTAATACATCAAAAGATAGTATTAATAAATTAAATTTAAGTAGGGAGGTATATAATCAATTAGAAAACTTTGCTAAGCATAAATTGATTATAACTGATAGATTACATGGTTTAATTTTTGCATTAATAACAAATACTCCGTGTATTGCATTAAGTTCTTATAATTTTAAAATAAAAGAAAATTATGATATGCTTAAAGATAATGAAATGATTTCGTTTATTGACAAAGATATTAATGAATTAGATAATGCAATTGAAAAATTTATGAATATGGATATATCTAATTATAAAAATGATTATAAAGAATATTTTAATGAAATGATTAATGTAATAAGAGATAAAAATGAAGAATAAATTTAGTATTATAGTTCCAGTTTATAATGTAGAAGAGTATCTAAATAAATGCTTTGATTCTATATTAAATCAAAATTATTCTAATTATGAAGTAATCATAGTATGTGATAAATGTACTGATAAAAGTGAGAATATTGTAGATGAATATGTAAGTAAGTATTCTCACTTTAAAAAAATTTATGAAGAACATACAGGTCTTTCTAAAGCGCGTAATATTGGCATTGAATATGTTACAGGTGATTATATATTATTTTTAGATTCTGATGATTATATTAATTTTGATTTGTTAGAAGTATTAAATAATTCTTTATTAGATTTTCCAGATGTTGTTAGATTTCAAGCGAATGTTATAAACGGTAAAGAAGTGATTAAATATAATGAAGAAGGTTTTTCTAATTTAGTAGGTATGGAAGCATTTAAAAAAATATGTAAATATCATTTTATTGAGAATGCATGGTGCTATGCATATAAAACTAGTTTTTGGAAAGATTATAATTTTAAATATACTGAAAATTGTATAGCTGAAGACTATGGGTTAATACCATACATTTTAGCACTTTCTACTAGTGTAAAAAGTCTTTCTTATGTTGGCTATAACTATGTTACAAGAGAAAATAGTTTAATGAATAATAATAATTATGATAAAAAGATAAAGAAAATGAATGATTTATTATTACAGTCTGATAATATTAAAAATAATATTAAAGATTTAGATAATACTAGTTCAATTATATCATTTTTAAATAATTCAATGATTTATTATATAACAACACTTAAAAAAGAAGATTATAAGTATTATAAAAAAATATTAAAAGAGAAAAGATGCTTTGATCATATTAAAATATTTAAATTAGTTTCTAAAAATCCAATTAAAAATGTTTATAATATATTTAGAAATATTTTAATAAAAGTTAATCCATATTTCTTTTATAACAAGGTGGTGAAATAATGCCTAAAGTATCATTAATAGTGCCAATATATAATACAGATAAATATTTAAAAAGATGTATTAATTCAATAATTAATCAAACACTTGAAGATATTGAAATTATTTTAATTAATGATGGATCAAATGATGATTCAGATAATATAGTAAGGTCATTTAAAGACAAAAGAATTAAATATATAAATAAAGAAAATGAAGGAATAGGAAAAACAAGAAACTTAGGTATAAATGAATCAACCGGAGATTTTATAGCGTTTGTTGATTCTGATGACTATATTTCTGTATCATTTTGTGAACACTTATATAATCATGCTATTAAAAGTAAAAGTGATATTGTAGTATGTGATTATTTTGAAGATAGGGGGTATATTAAAGAAATAAGATTTTCTAACTTTGATGATACTAATATTATAGAAAATCCAAGAATATTAAATAATATTAATTTAGGACCTTGTAATAAACTATATTCTTCTAAATTGATTAAAGATAATAATATTAGATTTGAAGAAAATTTAAAGTATGAAGATGTTCCATTTGTTATAAAATCTTTAAAATATGCTAAGAATATTTCTAAATTAAATGAATGTTTAACATATTATGTTATTCATGAAAATAGTCAAACTACTATAAGAGATAATAAAATGTTTGATATATTTAAAATAGTAGATATTATAGTAGAAGAATTAAATGATATAGATAAGGAAGTAGTAACTAATCTAGTAGTTATGATAATTACTGATTATACTATTCAACAGCGATATATTCATAATAAAAGTAGTAGAAATAAGTTTATAAATGAAGCATTTAATTATTTAAATAATTTAGATAATAAATGGAAGAGTAGTAGTTATTTAAAGAAAATTCCTTATTTAAAAAGACTAGTAAAAACAAATAAGATACTAACTAAAATATACTGTAATATGTATGTAAGACTAAAGAATATTTAAGAATTTTATTAAATATTCCCTAAATTGAAATTTGAACCGCACCACTAGGGTGCGGCTTTTTGATATAATAAAGGAGCCAATTCCCGGCAAGGAGG
>CAKOMQ010000006.1 GCA_934096715.1 uncultured Bacilli bacterium | reverse complement strand
TTAAATGATGTTAAAACAGAGTTTAACAAGAAGTTTGAAGAAAAAGCTAGAGCTGAAAAGAAAGTCTTTTCTTTTGGGATTGGAACAGCTAATAAAAAAGTTGAAAACGAGTTAGCAGATGAAGAAATGATTGAGGAAGAAACAGTATAATTTATTAAAAAATTAAAATAAGATGTAACGAAAATGTAATGAAAATGTAATAAAAATGTAATATGATTACACTCGAAAATTGTTGACAAACCAAAAACAAGATAGTAAAATGAAAAAGAGCTAAAATAAAAGTTAAAGAGGGGAAATGGAGAAATGAATAAAAATAGTAAGAAAAAAGATAAGAAAAAATCAGAGATGAATGCAATGTTTTTTATAATACTATTGGCATTGGTGATGTTTATTATATCAACATATGCATGGTTTTCAACACAAAAGAACGTATCAATTACTAATTTGACTGGTACTGTAGAAGTAGCAGAAGGTTTGGAAATTTCGCTTGATGCAGAAAACTGGTCTAATGGTATTACATTAGGTACTAATAAAGAAGGTGGAGAAAAAAGCATTATGGACGATGCTTATTCAGGACATCGTAATATATCTCCTTCAGAAATGTTGCCAGTATCCACATTAGGATTAATAAATGGTAATATGACAGATTTAAAAATGCTTAGAGGAAAAATCAATAATTCTAAAGAATTAAGTGAGATAGTAGCTATGAATGAAACTGATTCTGCTGTATCAAGCCCAACGTATCCAGGATACTTTGCTTTTGATGTGTTTTTAAAGAATGAATCAAAAGATAGTAGTGTAAATGATAATTTACAATTAAATTATGATTCTTCATTAGAAATTTTAGAAACAGAAAAAAGTGCTACAGGATTACAAAACACAGCTAGAATAGCATTTGCTAAATATGCTGGAACTGCTGAAACTATGGATAGTCAACAAACAATTATATCTGCAACAACAGGAAATAGTGCATACATAACAGATGTAGCAATATGGGAACCTAATTCTAGTGATCATGTTGATTATATAGTAAAAAATAATAATAAAATAACATGGTCTGCAAATGACCAAAAAACATATGGAACAGCATTTACTACTACAACAAAAATGCCAACATATGCACTAAAAGAAAGTTCAATAGGAGCAAAAATTAATGATATTTATAAATGGGATGGATCTGAATCTAATGTACAGAAACAAAATTCATTACAAACAACAAAAACATCAGAGACTGATTTTAGAATCAATGAAGGTGTTCAGAATTTAGTTAGTGCAACAGATGGAACAACTGATTTTTGGATTGCACCAAATAAAATTTCTAGAGTAAGAATCTATTTATGGCTAGAAGGACAAGATGTAGATTGTATTAACTATGCTTCACATGGTGGAGGAGTAAAAGTAAATATCGGATTGGTAAAAGGTTCAGTACAAGGTACTAAAGGAGAGGTACAACAACAATAAAAGGATTAATAAGTTAAAATAGCAAGAATATTCTTGCTATTTTTGTTTCGAACAAAAATGTAAATGTAATATAAATGTAATATAAATGTAATATAAAAGTAAAGCAAAATGTGTTGAGGTTATGTGGAAAATGATGTATAATTAAAGAAATAGATGAGCGATACAAAACTTAAATACTAAAGACAGGAGGTAAAAATGGCAGAGAAAAAAATAAGAGAAACTAAGGCTAAAATTGATAAAAATAATATTGAAGAAGAAAATAACATATATAAAATAGATATAGAACCAGAAGAAAAAAATAACAAAAATGTTATAAAAGTAATAGATGACGAAGAAGAAATTGATGAAATATTCGGAAATGTTAATAAATGGCTAGCAGAAGAAGAATTAGAAGAAAATGTAAAACAAATGTTAGAAGAAGAACAAGAACAAAAACAAAAACGAAAAAAGAGACTTACAAAAATTGAAGAAGGAATAAAAAGTAGCAAAAAAACCAAAAAAAGAGAAACAACCAAAACAACTAAAACTAGAGCACCTAAGGCTAAAGAAAAAACTCAAACAGAAGAAATAAAGATAGAAAAAGAAGAAAAAATAGAACAAATAGAAGAAAATTCTGGAGGGATAAAAATTAATGCTGAAAACGGCATGACAGAAATATTGTTAAAAAACAACCAATACAAAATCGAATTACAAAAAACAGAATATAATATATACACTGATGAAAACGAAACATCATATATAATAGTTAGAGATCCAGGATTGAAAATAATATCAGAAAGTCATTACATATTGATACAAAAACAAGATGAAGATTACGAAATAACTACAAATCAAGACTTTAAAGTGAATTATGTTATAGATAATTTAACAAGAAGAGATAAAGAAGTTAATTTCAAACTTACAAACTTAACTGAAATAATAGCAAATGATAATGAAATAAAATTTGAAATAGATGAAGAAAAAGTAATTGAAAATAATTTAGAAGATAATCATACATTAGTGATTTCAGAAGAAGATGGAAAAGTGTTTTTGCCATATACCAAAGAAGATATAAAAAGAGAAGCAGAACAAAAAAATAATCTAAAAATAAATGAAATAATAGAAGAACAATATACACTACCATTAGACAAATACAAAAATTCTATAAAAGCAAGATTTAGAGAAGGCTATAATTTGATGTATAAAAGAGAAGGCAAATCAAAAATAAGTGCAATATTATTAGGGATTGAATTAATGTTCGAAACAAATTTGCATCCAGCGATAATAGCAGCATGTAAAACATTAGAAGAATTAGATATTTATTTAGATTGCTTAGAAGATAATGAATTAGAAAAATTCTCATGTTTTAAAATAATATATAAAAGTATGCCTACTATTAGAAAAAGGACAAAAATGCAAGAATTTTAAAAAAACAACAATTTATATAATTGCTGTTTTTTTATTATGCAAGAGCAAAACAGAACCGGTCCAAAATGTGCAAAAAAAACTAGGAAAATTGTGCTAAAAATGGCACAATTTTTTTTGAGAAAAACCTCAAAAAAACCTCGAAAAATGTTGAAAAAAAAGACATGTTATGATATAAATATATAGAGAAATACTAAGAAAAAAATGTAGTTAAAAGCGGAGGAAAAAAATGTTAAAAAATAAGATAATTGCAAAAAAGATAAGAAATATATTTATGCTATTAATGGCTATTATTATAATGGTTGGTGTATATACCAATATACGTAATTCCCGAGCAGAGAATGTTATTCAAATAGATATAGAGGTTGCAGATAAAAGCAACTTACTAAAACCACAGACGATTACAGTTGATGCTACTGAAACAAAAGAAGGAAATTATTTATTAGAATTACCAGTGGTTTTAAATAAAAATATAGTAACTAAATATTATACAAACGATGGAACTGAAGTTTCAATGAATGATGAAACTAGTGACAAAACTCTTAGACTTACAGATGAAGAGGTTGCAAATAAAAAGATTCAATTACAAACAGATTATGATACAAAAGAGGTTCAAATAAATAATGAAACAAAATTGTTTTACAATAAAGAGTTGAAAAATGAATCTGAAGATGTAATTGTAACAGGTTATATGCCATTAGAATCAGAGTTTGAAACAAAACACATTGACCTAAACACATTAAAAAATGAAAAAAAATCAAATGATGAACAAACATTAAGAAAAGCATTTGAAACATCAATTCAAGAAACAGTGAAAGATGAAACAAATGATGAAACAAATGATGAAACAAATGATGAAACAAAAAAAGTTGCATATGACCCAAGTGAGTACAATGAAAGAATTGCATTATTTGTTAAATACAAACAAGAAAATGAAAAAACATTAATATACAAAATAGATGATAATAAAACAGAAGGAGAAAGACTAGAATTAGTGCCAAACTCAGAAACTGATGAGGGCATAGTAGTGGAAACAGACAAAACAGAAAAATATGTAATAGCAACAGAAAAATTAAGCACAACAGAAATTACTAATGATAATCAACAACAAGAAAATAGTAATAATGAAACAAATAATACAGAAACAACAACTAATCAAAATGATGAAGAATCGATAACAACAACTGAACAACATATTACAGGAAATGATATAAAAGGATCAGAATGGCAAATAACAAATACTAAAACAGTTATGACAGAAAGAAAATCAACTATGACTATTGTTGGACCAGAAGATGTTTTAACCGAAGATTTAATAAAAGTAATAGCAAATGGAAATGATGTGTCAGATAGTGTAACTAAAAAAATAACAGACAAACAACAAATAGATGGAAAAACAGAATATACTGTAGAAATTACAGAATTGCCAGAAGACACAACAACAATAAAAATACAATTAAAAAAACCAACAAATACAAAAACAGGATCTCTTACACCAGGAAAAATTCAACATGTAGCAATGCCAGAAAACTTTACAACAAATAATAATATAAAAATTGCTGAAGAAACATCATATGATAATGATATTATGCTTACAGCAACAACAACAGTAACGTTAAAATCTGCTTTAACAGCAGGAGATGTAAAAGAAGAAACATCAGGTGGAGGATGGTATGGATCGACAACAACATATACTGTAACAGCGACATCTACATTTCTTGGAAATAGTGCATTACAAAGAGGGAAAATAGAAAGTGTAACATTTTTGACAAGTCAGGCACAAGCAAATTCTACTAAATGGGATGTATCATCATCAGGTGATGGATCAATAATGGCTTGGTATACAGGCTCTGGACCATATAAAGTCTATATAGCATCAAATGGACCAATGATTTCATTACCAACAAATTCTATTGGATTTTTTGCATATATAGGTTATGATGCTAGTTGCACAGCAACAAGTGTTATAAATAATATGGATGTAGTTACATCATCAGGTGTTACTGATATGAGATATATGTTTTATTATACTGGTTATCAAAAAATGACTGAATTGGATTTAGGAGATAATTTTGATACATCTAGTGTTAATTATAGTACTTCTGGCTGGGGGTCAGCACAGGTTTCACATATGAATAATATGTTTGAATATTGTGGACATAATGCAATGACAACATTGCATTTAGGAAAATCATTTAAAAAGATAATGGGAACATATTCAAGAGGCTGGGGTGGTGGAATTAACAATGCACCAAGCAACTTCCTATCAAACACAGGAAAATCTGGAGCATGTACAATATATTGTCCAACAGACATATATTCTGGTTCAACAGCAATGAAAGTAACAACATCAGGTGGTTCAACAACAGTATCATACAATAAAGTAGTTGCATATGAAACAACACCACCAACATTAAATGTAAAAAACACAGTAAATAATGCAACATATAATGGAGCATGGACAGGACAAACAGTAAAATCTGTAATGACATTTTCAGATACAGGTTCAGGAATAAATCCATCAACATTAGCATGGAGCACAGATGGAGTAACATGGACATCATTTAATAATACATCAACATCAACATTTACAAAAAATTGGGATTCAAGTATAAATGCTACAATCTATATTAGAGTAAAAGATTATTCAAGAAATGAAGCTAAAACATCATTCCAATTAAAAATTGATAGAACAGCACCTACAACACCAGTAGTAACAAATTCAAGCAATGGTAATTGGACAACATCAAATGTAACAATTTCAGCATACTCAGAAGATGCTGATTCAAAGATAAACAGAATAGAATATAGTACAGATGGACAAAGAACATGGAAATCAGATTGGTCATCATCAACAAGTGGAAATAGGGTAACAGCAACAAATCAGTTTTCAACAGAACAAGATACAACAATAGCAATAAGAGCAATAGATAATGCAGGAAATACTAGTTCAGTGGTGACTACAAATGTAAGAATAGATAGATCAAATCCAACTTGGAATGAAAGAGTATCTAAATCAGCAACAACAACATCATCAGGATATACATATAAAGTAACTTTAACAGGAGAAGATTCATTTGCACTAAACACAAATGCGTCAATACTAAATAGTAGTAATACAACAGTAATTCTAGAAGATTATGCAGGAACGAGAACATTGGAAGTAAATTCAGGGTATAGATTTTTAACAACATCATCAACTTCAACAACCAAATCATTTCCAATAGAAGTGTATAATATTAGTGAATTTGGTGGAAAATTAACAATAAAAATAAAAGCTGGAGCATTAGTCGACTTAGCTGGAAAAACAAGTAGTGCAAAAGATTATGTAATAACAATAGATTTAAATGCACCAACATGGGAAGCAAATTATTCAAATGGAGTTTATAATAAAAATGCACATACATATTCAATTATAGTAAAAGGTGGAGATGAAGTAGGATTAAAAACTTCTTCAATTTCTACTGCAAATGTATCAGTTACAGTTGGAGGGTCAGCAGGAAGTGTATCTATAACACAACAATCATTAAGTGATGATAAAAAAAGCATTGCAGTACAATTAACAATTAATAACTATACAACAGAAAAAGAAATTGTAGTAACAATGAAAGAAAATTCATTAATAGACACAGATGATAATGGATGTTCGGAACAAAAATATATCTTTACACCAGATATTACACCACCAGAATGGTCATATACTGGAGGAGGAAAAAATGGATTTAATCCAAATACAAGTGAATATAGATTTAATTTAGTAGCAAAAGATGCTAGAGAATTAAAAAGCTCAGCAACAATATTGACATTAAAAACAGCAAGTATAACATCAGGAAATGTACAAATAAAAAATGCATCAACAAATGCAATTTTGGAAACAAATAAAGTATCAATTGGAGATGGAGTTTTAAGTGAAGATGGAAAAACCAAAACTTTTCCTATAACAATAAAAAGCTATAAGGGAGAACCATTAAGAATAACAATAGATGCAGGAGCAGCAAAAGATAATGGAAACCCAGAAAATGAGAGTATAGCAAAAACAATTTCACTAGAAGGAATTGATATTGAGATACCTCAATGGACTATAGAAAGTGCACAAAAAATAGGAACAACAGCTACAATGTATTTGGTAGGAACTGATAATGAAAGAATATCAGCATCAAACTTAGTTTCTATAGACCAATTAACAATAACTATTAATAATACAAAAGTAACTTCAGGAATAACATTAGGTTCTGTAGAAGACTATGGTGACGGAAAAAATGGTAAAAAATACAAAATTACAATTAATAATTATACAGGAGGAGTTGTTAAAATAAATGTACCAGCAAAAACATTAATGGACTCTTCAAATTATTACAATACAGAAACAAATTTAGAAGTTGGAGAAATACCGATAGCAAATGATACAGATATACCAATCATAAAAAAAGAATCAGGTTCAGAAAATAGTTCAACAAGAACAGTTACAGTAGTATTTACAGTTACAGATTCAAACTTTGACTTTTCTCAATCAATTACAGCAGATGAAATTACAGTTAAAAGTAGTTGGACAGGTTGGGGACAAAGTCAAGATTTAAATGCAACAATAGTAAGTGAAGAAACAATAGAAAATGGAAAAAGATATACAGTAACAGTTGGTGGTTTAAGTGGATATTCAGGTAGTATACAAATGACAATTGCAGCAGGAGCTGTAAAAGATTTAGTTGGTAAACCAAATGAACAAACAACTATACAAAGTGGACAATTTAATTGGTCATTTGGAAAAACAGATGCACAATTTATAAAAAAAGGTGTAACAATTAATAAAAATAAAAAAGAAATGTATATAGATATAGTTGCAAATAAACAAAACACAAGTTGGATGAACTTTTGGGCATCATTTACATTTACAACAAGTACAGTAATTGATTTATCAATAGATGGGACAACAATATTTGCTAATGGTGTTAACAAAGTTAATAATAAAATGACACTTACAGTAACACAAATGGATTATAATTATGGCTCATCAAACAGCGGCGGTACTGGCGGAAATTGGTTTAATTGGTGGCAACGGATGGGGAGGAAGCAGTGGAAGTGCGAAAAATGCATTATATAGATTAACATTATCTAATCTAGAAGAAGATACACTACAAGCCAATAAACTATATAAAGAATGGAGTGGTAATGTAAGTTTAACTCTAGGAAGTGGATCAAACCAATTAACAATACAAGATGCAGTTACAACCAAAAATACAGTAGATCAATTATTTGTGGATTTAACAGATCCTAAAGTAACAGCAGTTCCACAAGTGGATATATCATCTAATAAGGCAACAATAGCAATAACAGTAATAGATAAATATTTTAGAGCAAATACATCTATAACACCTGCAATGATTAGATTATTATCAGGAAATAAAGTAGTAAGTGATTCTGCAATATTTGACCCAGCCAATAATTCAATTGAAAAGATATATGCAACAATAAATGGAACAAATAGACAAATTGGTGTAAAACAAACTTTTACAGTAAACAATTTAGTGGAAGCAATGGAAGAAAATTTAATATTGCACATGGATGAAGGGGCAGTTGTAGATGATTCAGGAAATAAAAATAAAACAACAGATATATCATTGTTTAATTGTTTGGTAAGTTCAAAAGGTGAAGGTACACTTACAAGTGGATTCTTAGGAAATGCAAGGATTGCAAGAAAAGATATTCAAAGTGTAACATTTAAAAATGATTTATCAGGAGTGCCAACAGTAAATAATACAACATGTTGGGATGTATCAGTTTCAGAAGATCAATCAATAATAGCATATTATAAAGAATCATCAGCACCATATAATATAGTTATAGCAAGTGCTAATGTAATATATGCAAATCCAAATTCAAGTTATTTATTTAATGGAATAGGATATGAATATGGAAATAATGCAATAATAGGTTTAGAAAGATTAAATACAGCATTTTTAGTAAATGCAACAGGAATGTTTATGAATTGTGGATATAAAAATCAAACATCATTAACATTGCCAAACTCATTCTCTACAAGAAATGTAAAAAGTATGAGTCAGATGTTTCAAAATTGTGGATATACATCAATGACCTCATTAACATTAGGATCAGGATTTATAACAAGTAAAGTAACAGATATGAGTCAAATGTTTGAAGGATATGGACATAATTCTGTTACGGGATTATCTGTAAGTAGTTTTGATACAACAAAAGTAACAAATATGAAAGCCATGTTCAAAAATATGGGAGCTAACAGATTAAAAACATTAACATTAGGAAATAATTTTAATACAACAACAGTAACAGACATGAGCGAAATGTTCAGTGGAACAGGTAGTTCATCAACACAATTTACACATTTAGATTTGGGAAATAATTTTAATACTACATCAGTAAGTAATATGACATCAATGTTTCAAAATTGTGGAAGTACAGCATTGAAACTGGTAGAAATGGGACCTAAATTTACACAAATAGCAGGAACAAATTCGAATTTTGCAACAAACTTGGGATTTGGTAGAGACAATACAATAGTATATTGTATGCAAAATATATATAAAGACCATTATACATTTAAACTAAATTCAAGTTCAGGGTCAACAATATCATATTCAACAGGAACAATAAACCCATCAGAAAATGGTAAAGCACCAGGACCTGTAATATCTGCAAATCCAGAAAGTTCAGAACCAGCAAGACAAGCAAATGTAACAATATCAGTTACAGCAGGAGCACTAGGTGGAACACCAGCTTCAAAAGGACAATATTATTTATCATCAAGTGATTCATCACTTTCAGGAGGAGCATGGACAGATTTTAACAATGGACAATCAATAACAATAGGAGCAGGAAAAACAGGAAATTATTATTTATATATTTCAACAATAACAGATGATAATGGAAGGGTTAGTACAAAAAATGGAACATTAGTAACAATTGGTGGAAAATCATATCATAGATTTGGACCATACAGATTTGATAATACAGCTCCAAGAATAGCAATAGATAAATCATCAGCAACTGTTTCTAAATCAACAAATGTAACAATAACAATGTATGATGATCAAGGTTCAGTAAATTCAGGAATAGCTTCAACAACAGGAAAATATTACTTATCATCAAGTTCAAATTCTTTAACTGGAGGAGCAGAAGCTAGTTATACAAGTGGAACCGCATTTACAATAGGAACAGGAAAAACAGGAACTTACTATTTATTTGTACAAACAATAACAGATAAAGCAGGAAATTCAAGTAATGGTGATTTGAAAATAGGATCAACAAATTATCATAAATTTGGACCATATGTATTTGATAATGCAGGACCAATAGTAGATGCTTCAGTAACTGGCCATACACCATCAGGTGATACAGCAAAAGCTTGGAAATCTGCAAATATTACAGTAAACTTAACAGATCAAGGTACAGCAGGTGTAAACAATAATGCAACAAGATCTTACTTCTTATCGCAAAATGCACAAGGAACTTCAAAAGAAGAATCTGGATATTATAATAGTGGTAGTGCATTTACAATAGGAACAGGAAAAACAGGAACATATTATTTGTTTATAAAAGCAATAACAGATAATCTTGGAAATGCAAGTAGTACAAAAGGAACGATGGTAACAGTAGCTAATGATGGTCAATATCATAGATTTGGACCATATAACATAGATAATTCATCACCAACTGTAACAGTAAGCCCTTCTTCACTAACTGATGCAAAAAAATCTACAACAGTAACAATAACACTAGCAGATGTAGGACCCGCAGGACTTGCTTCAACAACAAATCAACCATATTATTTGACAACAAATTCGTCACCAACAACAACAGCGCAATTAGGAACTACAGGAACTTACAATAGTGGTAGTGCATTTACAATAGGAGCAGGAAAGACAGGAACATATTATTTATATGTAAAAAGCATTTCGGATACAGCAACAAATACTAGTGCAGGAAATATAACGATTGAAGGAGTAAGTTATCATAAATTTGGGCCATACAAATTTGATAATACAAACCCAACAGTAAACTTAACAGTTACAGAGCATACACCAACAGGTACAGATGCGACAATCTGGAGATCTGCAAAAGTAAGATTAACAGAATATGATTCTGGACCAGCAACATTATCTTCAAATACATTAAAATATTATTTTACAGATAGTGACTCTAAAGTACCAACAAGTGATAGTGGATGGTCTACATGTAATAATAATGATGTAATAACAATAGGTTCTGGAATAACAGGAACATATTATGTGTATGTAAAACCAGTAACAGATACTGCATCAAATGTAAGTACAGCAGGAAGCTATCATAAATTTGGACCATACAAATTTGATAATACAGCACCAACAGTAACAGCAAGTCCTGCATCAGCAGGTTGGAGAAATTCTGCATTAAGTGTAACAGTAAATTATGCAGATACAGCAGGAAGTGTAAATTCAGGAATAGCTACTACAACAGGAAGTTATTATTTATTAGCAAATGCAAACCCAACATCATTAGGAAGTGCAACAGGAACATTTACAAGTGGAACAGCATTTAGCATAAATCCTGGAACAACAGGAACATATTATTTATATACACCAGTAATTACTGATAAAGCAGGAAATGAAAGTAGTGCTAGCATAACTATTGGAGGAGCAAGATATCATAAATTTGGACCATATCAATTTGATAAAACAAATCCAACGTTAACTTTGGGAGCACAAAGTAATGGAACATTTGTAAAATCAAGAAATGTTTCAATAACAATAGGAGATGCAGATAGTGGTCTAGCGACAGGAGCATCAATAAAATATGCATGGAGTACAAGTACAGCAACACCATCATCATGGACAACAGTAACACCATCATATACAGCAGGAACAAAATCAGTATCATTTAATGCTACAGGAAGCGGACTGACAGGACCGTATTACTTACATGTACAAATAACTACTCTTAGAGATGTGGCTGGAAATAGTTATACAACTACTCTACATTCATCAGGAACATTCTTGTTTGATAATACAGCGCCAACAGTATCATTAGGAGCAAATTCAGATACAACTTGGAGGCAAAATCGTACAGTAACTGTAACAATAAAAGATGATCATAGTGGTTTAGAAACAGGAGCTTCAATAAGATATGGATGGACTACAGACACGTCAACAGCACCAACAGATTATGCAACAGCGACAATTTCATCATATTCAGCAGGGGCAAAAACAGCAACATTTACTGCAAATGGAATTATAAATAATAAAAGATTAACAGGGAGATATTATTTATGGATAGAACCTTTAAATAATACATTCAAAGACGTTGCAGGAAATATCCAAACAGCAACTGCAAAATCAACAGGAGTATTTTATTTTGATAATACAGCACCAACAGTTGGAACAATGACAATGAAACTAGGAAGTGCAAGTGGAGGTGCATATGGTAATAACAGTTGGACAAATCAAAGTGTATATCTAGCTAAAAATAATGGTTCAGATGCACATAGTGGACATAAATCAACAACGTACACTGTAAAGAATAGCAGTGGAAGTGCAATATATACAGATAGAACTGATCCTGTAACATTAGACCCAGGAACAGGAAATGTGGCAACATATACTGTAACAGTAAAAACAACAGATAATACAGCAGATACAGCTAATGTATCAACAAGTAGTACTGCATATACAATAAAAATAGATAAGAAAAATCCAGTAATAAGCCTAGATAAAGAATCATCTAGCAATACTTGGGCAAAAAATCATTCTGTAAAAATTTCAATATCAGATGCAGACAGTGGTATAAGTGGAACTCCAACAATAAAATATGGATGGACAACTGACAGAAATAAAGAACCAAGTTCATATACCCAAGCAAGTGGAACATCTATAACAGCAACAGGAAATAACAGTATGACAGGAGATTACTATTTATGGGTAGAACCAGTTAATGCAGATTTAGCAAAAGATAATGCAGGAAACTCTGTTGTAACAAAAGTATCAACAGGTGTATTCAGATTTGATAATACAGCACCAACAGCAGGAACAATGACAATGAAATTAGGAAGCTCAAGTGGAAATGCATATAGTAATGCTACTTGGACGAACCAAAGCGTATATGTAGCAGTAAATAATGGTTCAGATGCACACAGTGGTCACAAATCAACAACATATACAGTAAAGAAAAAAGACGGAAGTACACTATACTCTAATATAACATCAGCAGTAACATTAGACCCAGGAGCAGGATATACAGAAACATACACAATAACAGTAACAACAACAGATAATGCGGGAAATACAGCAACAAGATCATATACTGTAATGATAGATAAGAATGCACCAACAGTAAGTTTCTCACCAAGTGGAAATGAAACATGGAAAAGAAATCATAGTACAACAGTAACAATTACAGATAATGATGGTAATATTCAATCAAATGTAGCTGTAGATTATGCTTGGAGTGAAAGTGGAACAAGTGCACCATCAAGTGGATGGACTACAAAGAATTCAGGAATAACAGTATCAGGAAAATCTGCAACATTTACAATAAGTCAAGGCGGATTATCAGGAAAATATTATTTATGGATAAAGACAAGTAGTATAAAAGATGATGCTGGAAATACACCACCAGTAGCAGTATCAGCAAAAGCATTTTGGTTTGATAACACAGCACCAACAGCAGGAACAATGACAATGAAATTAGGAAGCTCAAGTGGATCAAACTACACAAACAATAGTTGGACAAATCAAAGTGTATATCTAGCTAAAAATAATGGTTCAGATGCACACAGTGGACATAAATCAACAACATATACAGTCAAGAAAAACGGAAGTGTAGTATATTCAAACAGAACAGATGCTGTAACATTAGACCCAGGAGATGGACAAGAAGCAACATATGATATAACAGTAACAACAACAGATAATACAACAGATACAGCAAATACATCAACAAGATCATATACTGTAAAAATAGATAAAATAAAACCAGCAATAAAATATATAAATACAACTATAGATAAAACAAACAAAATAGTAAAATTTACATTTGAAGCAACTGATAATCATTATTCAAGTGGGGCATTTACAAAAGGACATTTAACAGTAAGAATTAAAGATGAAAATAATAGAGATATTACAAGTCAAATAGAAAGAACTGTAAAAACTACAGAAAAGAGAGACTCAAGTAACAACTTAATAGGACATATATATGAAGTAGAATTATCAGGGTTAGAAAAATTAGAAAGAGAAGTTGGAAAAAATTGGGCAGACTTTAGTGGTACATTCTCAATAGGAGTTCAAGCAGGAATACTAAGAGACTTAGCAGGAAATACAAATACTGCACAAACACTTACAGTCGGTGTATCAGTACCATCAGCGGGTAGCGAAGTAATAGCCGATGTTGTAGACCCATTATGGGAAAAATATGCATCTACAATTAATATGCAAGAATCAGATGCGACAGCAACAATTACAACTACAGATAAATATTACAGCACAGACAAATTAGCACAAAGAAATGTAGGAGATAATGTAAGTGATACCATAAAATTATTAGTAGATGGTAAAGAATCAGGAGCAACAATAACATTAACTTCTAAAAAAGACCGTACAGAAACAAGAAATGGACAAACAGTAAAAGTAGGAGCTGATTATGGACTAGCAATAAAAGGATTTAGTGTAGCAGCAGATCAGGTAATACTAAAAATATTAGCAGGAACAACAACTGATAAATCAGGTAATACAAACAAAGAAACAAATATAGCTTTAATGAATCAAATTTTATCAACAGCAACAGAGACTGCAAGTACTAGTACATTTTTAGGAATACCAAATATAAAGAGAGAAAATATACAAAAAGTAATTTTTGAAAGAAGTACATCATCAGCAAATGGATATACAACATATAATGCTGCAGCAAGAGGCGATAAATCAATAATTTCATGGGTAACAGGTTCAAATCCTTATACAGTACACATAGCAAGTGACGACTTAATGTTTGCTAATAAAAATTCAAGCTATTTGTTCAGCTATATAGGAAGCGGAAGCAATTGTACAGCAACATCAGTTATAGAAAACCTTAATATACTAAATATAGGTAGTGTTACAGATATGAAATATATGTTTAGAGGAACAGGAAAACAAGCCATGACAAGCTTGAATTTAGGAAACAATTTCTATACAGAAACAGTTCAAGATATGTCACACATGTTTGAAGAGTGTGGATATAATAAAATGACAAGTTTAGAACTAGGAACAAACTTTAAGACTAACAATGTACTTGATATGGAAAGTATGTTCTCAAGTACAGGATACAAAGTTTTAGAAACATTCACATTTAATACAAGCTTTAATACTCAAAAAGTAAAAGATATGAAAGCTATGTTCCAAAACTTTGGACATGATAAATTAAAAACATTAACATTTACAAGTTCATTTAATACTAGAGCTGTAACAAATATGCAAAATATGTTTGCAGGATGTGGATATAGCAGTACTCAAATGACAACATTAAATTTAGCAACGCCAGCAGTATTTAATACAGCAAATGTAACAAATATGACAAGTATGTTTGACGGATGTGGATATACATCAATGCCAGCATTAAATTTAGGAACACAATTTAATACAACAAAAGTTTCAACAATGGATTATATGTTTAGAAACTGTGGATATGGTAAGATGACAACATTAGACTTAGGCGATTTATTTACTACATCAGCAGTAACAGATATGACAGGTATGTTTAATGGATGCGGATATACATCAATGACATCATTAGATTTAGGACAAAAATTCACAAAAATACCTAATGCAAGTACAGACTTTGCAACAAATTGTGGAAAATCCGGAGCAGTAATTCAAGCACCAGAAGCAATATATTCAAATAGAACAACATTTAAGAAAGGGCCAACAAGTACAGCAACACTTGCATACAACAGAGGAACATTAAATGTAAAATATAAACCAGAATGGACAAAAGTATCAAGCTCATTAAGTGGAACTTCATTAGCAATTCAACTAAAAGGAGCAACAAATTCAAATTACACATCTAATGTAACATCAAACTTAACAACATCTGATATTACAGTTTATGTAGATGGAGAAGAAGTTGGAGATGCAGTTTATGATTCTACAGGAAAGAAAACTTCTGGATTAGCAAGAACATTAAGCTCAGCAAATCCAAAAACTGGAGCAACAGTAACACAAACATTAACATTAACAGGTTTAGACCAATATGTAAGAATAAGTGGAAAGAACTTTACAGAATGGAGTGGTAATGTTTCTATAAAAATAGGTGGTAGAGGTCAAGCAACAAGTACATATAGTGCAAATAAATTAGTTGACGAATATGGAAACCAAAGTATGATGGAAACAGACCAATCAGGTTCATGGGTAAGTGTAACATTCAAAGATGGAGAAATATCACAAAACACTAATGGAACAATGTTTGGAGATTTAATTAAACCAGAAATTAGATATGAATATTCAAATACTGTAATAGGAAATGCAAACAATGGAAATACAAAAACAGTAACAGTAGTATTTGATGTAACAGATAAATACTTTAATGCTACAACAATGACAAAAGATAATATTACAGTAAAATTTGATAATGATGCAACAGCAAATTCAAAAGTATCAAAAGTATTAACTAAAAAGACTATATCAGCAGATCAAACAAGTGGAAAAATAACATATAAAGCAAATGGAGATATATATTATAATGGTAAAAAGATTGGAGAAAGATACCAATTAGTAGTAAGTAATATTCAACAATCTTCAAATAATGGATTTGACTATAGTGGTCAGATGACATTAGCATTTGATGCAGGTAAAGTAACAGATAAATCAGGAAATTCAAATTCTGCAAAAACTATAACAGTAGGTATAGATGATCCAGAAAATGATGCAAATCATAATAGTGGAGTAACAGTCGATGTTGTAGATCCAGTATGGAAATTAGGAACAGTTACTAAAAATGCATCTACAGGAACAGTAACAGCACAAATAATAGGAACAGATAAGTTCTATGCATCAAACTCATTAACTGCAGATAATATAACAGTAACAGTTGATAATGAAAATGCAACAAGTATTTCAAAAACATTAACAAGAACAGCAATAACAAGTCAACAAGTAACATATAACTTAGAATTAAAGAATTTTGAACAAGGTTCAAAACAGACAAATAAAGATTTCTTAGAGTGGAGTGGTACAGTAAAAATAGGAATACCAAAAGGAACATTAAAAGATACATCTGGAAACTCAAATGTTGCAACAACATTTAACTTAGGACATGTAGATTTTATAAAACCAAAAATAGAATTTATATCAGCTACACCAGATAAAGCAAATAAAACAGAAACAATAGTATTTAAAGTAATGGATAAATATTTAAAAACAACAGGACTAGGAACAACAGTAGCAGAAGCTAATAATAATAAGGCAAAAACAAAAGTATATGTTGATAACAATTTGGCAGACAGTGTAACTAAGAATTTTACAGCAGTATCAGCAATAACATATTCAGGAAAAACAGTCGGATATCAATATACACTGCAATTAAGTGGATTTGATCAAGGTTCAAGACAAAGTGGAAAACAATACAAAGAATGGAGTGGTACAGTAAGATTAGACATTGATGCAGGAGTAATAACTGATGAATCTAAAGATAATTCTGGAGGCAATTCAAATGAATATAAACAAATGACAGGAAATTTTGTAGACTTTATAGCACCAGAAATAACATATGTTCATGGAAATGGAGATATAGATTATGGAAATAAAACTTATACAATGACATTTGATGTAACAGATAAGTATTTCTCAAAAACAACATTGACTAAAGATAACTGGGCAAGTTATTTAACAATAAAAATAGGAGGAGTAGATATAACTACAAATTCTAAAGTAAAAAAAGAAATACTTTCAATAGAAGATGTAAAACAAACAACAGCTATGAACAAAACACTTAGTGGAACAACAATAACAAATGGATTAACAAACCAAGTAATAGGAAAACGATTTAAATTAAAATTATCAAATCTTGAACAAGTGATTAAAACTGGAGAATATGTAGACTATAGTGGTGTTGTTACAGTAGCATTAAAACAAGGCACAAATTCATCAGCTATAGGTTTAGACACTAGTGGAAATGTAAATGCAGGACAAACAATAACATCAGGAGTAAATATTCCGGGAGGAAGCTCATCAAGTCAAAAAGTAGTCGATGTAGTAGATCCATTATGGGAACAAGTAGGACCAGCAAATGCAAAACCAAGTGCACAAACATCAGATATTACATTAAATATAACAGATAAATACTTTGTAAAAGGAAGAAGCTTTACAGCTAATGACATAGAAGTATATGTAAACAAGAAATTAACAACAGGATTATCAGTTTCTATAACAAAAGTAAAAGATTTAACATATGGTGAACAATATAGAATTAATATAAATGGATATCCAGTAAATGCATCACAATTAGGAATAAAAATTAAAGCAGGACTATTTGCAGATCAATCTGGAAATACAACAAAAGCACAAGAATTCGTATTATTCAGTTGTTTAGCATCAACAGCAGATGAAACAGGTACAGACAGCTACTTCTTAGGAAAGAACAAAAAAGTTGTAAAAAGAGCAGATATAGAGCAAGTAATATTTGTAGAAGGTTTAAGTGGAGCAAATTCAACTAAATGGGACGTATCAGAATCAGGCGATGGTTCAATTATGGCTTGGTATACAGGTTCAGGACCATATAAAGTATATGTAGGAAGTTCTGTAATCATAAATGGTAATATAGATTCAAGTTATCTATTTGCAAACTTAGGACGTAATACAAGTTCTATGGCAACAGATGCAACAACAAATCCAATAGTTAAAAATCTTAGCCTAGTACATCTTGACAGTGTAACAAACATGTCATATATGTTTGCGGGATGTGGATATAGCAAGATGACAGGATTTAAATTAGATGATAGTGTAGATACGACAAATGTAACAAACATGGAAGGTATGTTTAGTAATTTAGGATATACAAACATGACGACAATGGCATTTGGAACTAAATTTAATACAGCAAATGTTACAAATATGAATAAAATGTTTGAAAACTGTGGATATTCAAAATTACAAAAACTAGAGTTAAGTATAAATACAAAGAGTGCACAAAAAATGGCAAGTATGTTCGAAGGCACAGGACATGATGTAATGACAACACTTAATTTAGGAAGCAACTTTATTACAAGTAATGTTACTACAATGAATGCAATGTTCAAAAATACAGGTTATGCAAAAATGACAAGCTTAGACTTAGGAGACAATTTTGTTGTAAGTAAAGTAACAGATATGGTAAGTATGTTTAATGGATGTGGTTATACATTAATGGCAACATTAGACTTAGGACCACAATTTACACAAATACCAGCAACAAATACAAACTTTGCAACAAACTGTGGTAAATCAGGAGGAATAATATATGCGCCAGAGTCAATTTACTCAAAATTAAATAAATTTAAGCTAAATTCAACATCAAGTACAACAATAGCATGCTCAAGATCAACAATTAATCCTGTATATAAGCCAGAATGGACAAAAACATCTGGAAGCTTTGATACAGCAACAGGAACGATGACAGTAGAAATAAGTGGAAAGGCTAATAAAGTAGGAACACCAATAGCTGGAATAAACTATGTAAGTACTTTATCAACTTATTCAATTGACAGTAGCAAAATAACAGTATATGTAGATGATGAAAAAGCAGATAGTGTAGCAAAAGAGGTTGTAGGACCAACAGTTGTTACAGATTCATCAAACAAAGTAACAGAAGTAAAATACACAATAAAATTATCAGGATTTAACCAAAATTCAAGACAAAATGGAAAGAACTTTAAAGAGTGGAGTGGTAATGTAGCTATTCAATTAGCAAAAGGAACATTAAAAGACATATATGGAAATCAAAATATGTCAGAAATTGATGTAAACACATCAGGAACAATGAACAGAATTGAACTAAAAGATTCTAATGTAGAGAAAAATATGGCTGGAGTAATGTTCGAAGATACTATGAAACCAGAATTCACATATGAATACTCAAATACAGTAATAGGAAACAAGAAAAACGGAAATACAAAAACTGTAACAGTAATATTTGATGTAACAGATAAATACTTTAATAGTGCAAGTGGATTAACAGCTGACAATATTACAATAAATATAGGAAATGATACAAACTCAAATTCAGCAGTTAAGAAAGTACTAACAAAAAGAACGACATCATCAGATACAAAGAGTGGAAATATTACATACAAAGCTAATGGAGATATATATTACAATAACAAGAAGATTGGAGAAAGATATCAATTAGTAGTAAGTAATATACAACAAACTTCAAATGATGGATTCAAATACAGTGGTATAATGACAGTAGCATTCCCAAGCGGAAAAGTAACAGATAAATCTGGTAACGCAAATGATGGTAAATCTATAACAATAGGTATAGATGACCCAGCAAATGATGCAAACCATAATTCTGGAGCAATAGTCGATGTAGTAGATCCAATTTGGCATACTGAAAACATCAATATAAATGCTACAAACAAAGTTGTAACAGTAGACTTAGTTGGACAAGATAAATATTATTCAAGCAACAGTTTAACAACAGATTCAATAAGAATATTTGTTGACGGACAAGAAGTTACAACAACAAGTAATGTTAAAAAGAGCTTAAGTAGTGCAACATCAGTTACAAATGGAGTTAAATATACTTTAACATTATCAAATTGGGAAGAAGGCTCAAAACAAACTGGCAAAGAGTTTATTGAATGGAGTGGTACAACAAAAATAAAAATTGCAGCAGGAACATTAACAGATACTTCAGGAAATACTAGTGTAGAGCAAGACTTTACATTAGGACATGTAGACTTTATAAAACCAAAATTGTTTGATGTAAAAGCAACTAAATATTCTTCAAGTAAAACAGAGGCTATTGAATTTAAGCTAACAGATAAATATTTTGATACTACAGATGCATTAACAGCTGATGAAATAGCAGTAACTATAGATGATGAAGTGGCAGACGGAACAAATGGAATAACAAAGAAATTAGTAAATGAGCCACTTACACACACAATAAATGGTGTAACAAAAACAGTAGGTTATAAATATACATTAACACTTTCTGATTTTGAAAAGGCAAGAAACTCTAATAAATACAAAGATTGGAGTGGTACTGTAAAATTAGAAATAAAAGCAGGTGCAGTAAAAGATACATCTGGAAATCTAAATGAAGCAATGCCAATAACAGCAGACTTTGTAGACTTTATAAAACCAGACTTACAATATACGCATCAATCATCAGATATAAATGCAGGAAATAGATCATATACAATGAAATTTAATGTTACAGATAAATATTATTCTAGTGGAAAATTAACATTAAGTGATTTAACAATAAAAATGACTAGTGGTAAAAAAGGAGCAGATGGAAAACAAATTTATTATGACTTAAGAGATGCAGCGGCACAAGGAAAAGTTGATATTTCATTAAACTCTGACACAAATATTTATGCAAATAATATTAAAGCAACAAATACTTCAACAGGAAATGTAGAAACTTTAACAAAGGTAATTGGTAATGAATATACTTTGACAATATCTAATTTAGAGCAATTAGAAATAGAACAAGGTGAAAATACTTTAAATTATAGTGGTATTATAACAGTTGCAATAAATGGATATGAAATAAAGGATACTTCTAATAATAGAAAAGACAACCAAACAATTACTTCTGGAGTTAGCATTCCGAATGGAGGAAGCGAGACAGTAGTCGATGTTGTAAGACCAATTTGGAGAAAAACAGGAACAACAGTAGATTTAAGTGCAAAAACTTCTCAATTAGTTATAGAAGCAACAGATACATACTGGAAAACAGCACCAAGTACAGCAACAGAAATGAAAAATGCAATTACAGTATGGGCAGATGGAACAGACATAACAAGTTCTGTAACAGTAACTGTAAGTAATCCAACAGCATTAAAAGAAGACAGAATAGTAAATGGAACAACAACACAGGTACAATACGGAAACAAATATACAATAAGCGTTTCAGGATACCCAATTAATAGAAATCAAGTTAAGATACGTATAAAAGAAGGAGTTTTAGTTGATCAATCTAATAATAAGAATGAAGCATCAGAATTCATAATTTACAACTGCTTAAAAGAAACAAACTCTGAAACAGAAGCAACAAGTGTATTCTTAGGAATGACAGGAATTCAAAGACAAAATATTGATAATGTAACATTCTTATCAAGCTTAAATACAATGCCAACAACAGCAACTTCAACTACATCAGCACCATTTGACGTATCAGCAAGACAAGATAAATCTATTATGGCTTGGTACACAAAGAATTCAAACAATTCTTACAAAGTATATATAGGAAGTAATGACCAAATATTTGGAAATCAAAATTCAAGTTATTTATTTGCACATATAGGTCGTTCATCAATATGTACATCAGCACAAACTATAACAAATTTGAATTTGTTATATACAATAAATGTAACCAATATGCACGCAATGTTCTGGTATACAGGTGCTAATGCAATGACAGGATTAACATTTACAAATAATTTTGATACTAGAAATGTAATAACTATGACATATATGTTTAATAACTTTGGATTAAACAAATTATCAAGCTTAATTTTAGGAGATTCAACATATACAGCATTTAATACAAGCAATGTAACAAGTATGAATAGCATGTTTGGAAAAGCTGGACAAAACTCAATGAAAACATTTAAGTTAGGTGACAGTTTCAATACTACTAAAGTAACTGACATGGATTGGATGTTTAGTGAATGTGGAAGAAAAGAATTGACAGAATTAAACTTAGGAACTAAATTTGATACACAAAATGTAAAAAGTATGAATGGAATGTTTAATTACATTGGAAGTGAAAAATTAAAGTCATTAACATTAGGAGACTTATTTAATACAAGTAAAGTAGAAAATATGGAAATAATGTTTAGAGGCATAGGCGCTAGTTCAACAGATTTTGTAAAATTAGATTTAGGCGATAATTTCTATACAACAAGTGCTAATAATATGACTGATATGTTTGAAAGTGCAGGTACAACAGCAATGAAAACACTTGACTTAGGACCAGCATTTACAAAAATAGCAACAACAAGTTTTGTAAACAATAGCACTACAGGAGCATCAGGAATAACAATATATGCACCAGAAGCAATATATTCAACAAAGAACAAATTCAAGTTGAATACAAGCTCAACAACAACTATAAATTATACAAGAGGAAATATAAATCCAATTTATAGACCAGAATGGACAAAATTATCAAGTTCTATAAATACGACAAATAAGACAATGACAGTAAAAGTTAAAGGAAATGCATACATTACATCACCAGTAAATTATTCAAGTGATGTAACGGGAACATTAACAGCAAGTAATTTAACAGTATATGTAGATGGAGAAAAAGCAGAATTAACAACAAGTGCATCAGACAAGAGCAAAATTCTTGTAGCAATAACAGGAGGAGCAACAACAAATAGTACAACAGGCAAAAAAGAAGTAGAATATACAATAACATTATCAAACTTTGAACAAAAATTAGATTCAACAGGATTAAAGAGACAAGACGGAAAGAACTACAAAGAGTGGAGTGGTAATGTAGCAATTCAAATAGCTAAGGGAATATTATCAGATTCTTATGGTAATAAATCATTAGCAGAAGTTGATACATCAGGAACAATGCAACCAATAGAATTGAAAAATAATACTACAGAAACAAAAAATAATACTTCAAGTACAAGTACAATGTTCTCTGACTTTATAAAACCAGAATTTACATATATATATGCAGATTCAAATATAAACCATAATGATAAAACATTAACAGTACAATTCTCAGTAGTAGATAAATACTTCTTAGCATCAACATTAACAGCAGATCAAATAGTACTAAAAATGAAAGATGATGAAACAGCACAAGTAAACAACAATGTTACTAAAGAATTTTCAAAAGTCGAAGATGTAAAAGAAGGAACAAAGGTAATTGGTAAAAAATACACACTAGTAATTAAAGGATTACAACAACAAGATATTACAAATGGAAAATATAAAGATTACAGTGGACCAATGAGTATATCAATACCACAAAATGTTGTAACAGATACATCAGGAAATGCTAATAATTCAAAAACAATAACAATAGGAATAAATGAACCAGATCAAACTGGAAGTCAACAAATAGTAGATGTTGTAGACCCAGTATGGAGAGTAGAAAACTTACAAAAAACTGTTGATAGTTCAACAGGAAAAATTACAGCAACAATGGATTTATATGGTACAGATAAATACTATAAATCAAATTCTTTAACAGCAGACAAAATACAAGTTTGGGTAGATGGAGTTAATATTACAGCTACAGGAAGTAATGCAAATATTACAAGAACTCTAACAAAAGTAAAAGACTTAACAGAAACCAGAGATGGAAGTACAGTAACATATGGAGTTCACTATAAGTTTACATTATCAGACTTAGAAGAAACAGATGAAGTATTTAAAGCTCAAAGAGACAAATATGCAGCAAATTCATCAACAGGAAGAGTATATAGAGAATATTCTGGAGCCATGAAATTAGTAATTCCAGCAGGAACAATACAAGACAATTACTCTAATAGCAATAAAGTATTTGAGGTATCTTTAGGACATGTTGATACATTAAAACCAGAGGTTATAAAAGTATCATCAACAAAGAGCACTGACAACAAAAAAGAAACATTCGTATTTGATGTTGTAGATAAATACTTAAAGACATCTTCAATAAGCAAAACTGATACTTCTAAAATACATGTACTTGTAGATGGCGAAGAAGCAACAGGAGCAACAAAGACAATTACAGATATTCAAGACTTTACAGCTACAGTAAATGGAAGTAGCCAACTTGTAGGAAAACGTTACACATTAGAAATAACAAACCTTGAACAAACAAGAACATCAATAAACTATGACAGAGAGTATTCAGATTGGAGTGGTAATGTAGCAATTAAGATTGATGCTGGAACAGCAACAGATACATCAAATAATGCAAACGAAGCAACAACACTTGCTGGAGACTTTGTAGATAGCATAAAACCAAATGTAACATATCAATATGCAACATCAGACATAAACTATGGAACAAAGACATTTACAATGGTATTTGACATCACAGACAAACATTACAGATTAGCAAACTTAGGAATAAGTGATTTAAATATCAAGATTGATGGAGAAGATGTTGATTGGAACAAAGTAACAAAATCACTACAAGTAACAGATAGATACAATACAGTAAAAACTACAGAAAATGGAGTTGTAAAAGAGGTATCAAGATTAGTTGGACAACGTTATACATTAACATTAACTAATTTGGAACAACTTCAAGTAATGAGTGGTGACAACTACTTAGATTACAGTGGTATAATTACAGTAGCAATACCAGCAAACAAAGTTGAAGATACAACAGGAAATTGGAACAATGCAACTACATTAACATCAGGAATTACGGTTCCAGGTGGTAGTGGAAGCGGACAAGTAGTTGACGTTGTAGATCCATTAGTTGAACGTATAAGTTCTTCTGCAAATGCAATAAATAGAACTGCAACAGTTAAATTTAAAGTAACAGATAAATATTTTGCAAAGAGTACAATAACAGGGGATAATCTAAAAGTGATAGTTAATGGAAAAGAAACATCAGGAATTACTAGAACATTAACAAGTACAGCATTAAATGAACAAAAAGTATCTGGAAGTACAACAAAAACAGTTCAATATGGTGTAGAATACACATTAACAATTTCTGGATTTGCACAAGATGTCAACCAAGTTATAGTTAGAGTGCCAGAAGGATATGTAACTGATACTTCTAAAAACGGAAATAAACAGACAGACTTAATTGTCTACAATGCATTAAAATTAGCAACGACAGAATCATCAACAACAAGTGCATTCTTAGGTGGTAAGATACAAAGACAGAATATAGACAATGTAACATTTGAAAGAGTAATTCCAAGTACAGTATATGACCATGTAAACAAGAAGATTGCAGACACAACAAGAGCATGGGATGTATCAGCACAAGGAGATCAATCAATTGTCGCATGGTATGTAGATAGCGAAACAAAAAATGGAGCATATAAAATCCATATTGCAAATAACAATGCACAGAAAACAACAGAAGATATAAGCAACAGCAAAGTATTTGCAAACCAAAATTCAGCACAATTATTCTCATACATAGGATATTCAACAAAATGTACATCACAAGAAACAATTACTAATATTAGTTTATTAGACACAGACAGTGTAACAAATATGTACAGAATGTTCCGTGGAACAGGATATAATGCAATGACAACATTAGATTTAGGAAGCAACTTTAATACAATTAATGTAACAAGTACATCAGCAATGTTTGAAACAACAGGTTACAAAGCAATGACAACATTAAATCTAGGATCAAACTTTAATACAAGCAATGTAACAACAATGACATACATGTTCAATGAGTGTGGATTTACAGCAATGAAATCATTAGATTTAGGAACTTCATTCTACACATCTAAAGTAACAAATATGCATCAAATGTTTAGAAGCTGCGGATACACAGCAATGACAAGTCTTAACCTAAGAAGCAACTTTAACACAAGTGCAGTTACTAACATGAGTGAAATGTTCGAAAATTGTGGATACACAGCAATGACAGGATTAAGCCTAGGAGGACAATTCATTACAAATAGTGTAACAAGCACAGAAAAAATGTTTAGAAGTTGCGGATATAAAGCAATGACAAGCTTAAACTTAGGAAGTAGTTTTGATACAAGTGCAGTAACAACAATGGCAGAAATGTTCTATGAAACAGGATATACAGCAATGACAACATTAAATCTAGGAGGAAACTTCAAAACAGGTAAAGTAGAAAATATGTATTGTATGTTCTATAGAACTGGTAGAGAGAAGATGACAAGCTTAGATTTAGGAGGAGAATTCGACACAAGTAAAGTTACAGATATGAGTAATATGTTTTATGAATGTGGATACACAGCAATGACAACATTAAATCTAGGAGAAAAATTCAATACAAGCAGTGTAGAAAACATGTATAGAATGTTCTATAGTGCAGGACATACAGCAATGACAAGTTTAGACTTAGGAAACAAATTCTACACAACAACAGTAACAGACATGACAGAAATGTTTAAAGGAACAGGAACAACAGCAATGACAAAACTAGATTTAGGACCAGCATTCACACAAATAGCAGAAACACATGACAACATATTTACAAACTGTGGAACAGCAAATCTTACAATCTATGCACCAGAAGCAGTTTACTCATCAATAAAAGCATTTAAAGATGCACAATAAAAATAGAACCGGGACATTTGGGACCGGTTCTTTTTTGCTCACTGCGCATTTGGGACCGGTTCTGTTTTGTCCCAAGACTGGTACTTTTTTGCGCAAAAAAACAATAGAAAAAAGTGCCAAAATTGGTTCTTTTTTTTTCGAAAAAAATGCCGAAAAACGTTGAAAAAAATAGTATGTTATGATATAAAATAAGTAGAGAAATAAGATAGAAATATTGACTCAAAAAACGGAGGAAAAATATGTTAACAAAGAGAAAAAAAGTAGTAAAAATAATAATAACAATAATAGCCATAATTGGAATATTAGGGCTTTTTATAAAGTTCAATAAAACCACAAAAGAATCATATCAAGCAAACTTAAAACTATCAAAAGCGGGAATAGGAGTAGAAAGAGGAACAATAAATCCTATATACAAACCTAAATGGGAGAGAGTATCAACTACAGTAGATACAACAAATAAAACGCTATCTGTAGTAGTAAAAGGACTAGCGAACGAAGCTCAAAAAATAAATGCAAACACTAATATAAACTATTCAAGTGATGTAACAAGTACATTAAGTGCAGATGATATAACAGTATATATTGATGGAGTAGAAATAACAGACAAAACACATCCAAAAGTGCAAGTGAGTGAAGGTAAAGTAACAACAAATACAACAACAGGAAAAACAGAAGTGACACACACTATTTTATTATCAGACTTTGATGCAGGAAGATTAGGAAAAACATATAGAGAATGGTCAGGAAATGTTACATTAAAAATAGCCGGAAGAGGAAAAGATGAAAGTACATATACATCAAATGTATTAAAAGATAATGACTATGGAAATAGAAGCATGATGGAAATTGACACAACAGGAACATGGGTTGATATAAACATGAAAGATGAAACAACAGATCATTATCAAGCAGGTGTGATGTTTACAGATTTTATTGTTCCAGAGTTAACATACAATTATTCTACAAGTGATATAAATTATGATAATAAAACATTAACAATGAATTTCTCTGTAACAGATAAATATTTTTTAAGTACAGATTTAAGAGATGATACAACAGGAAGCAATTTAACAGTACAATTAAAAGATGATCCAACAGCACCGGTTAATCAAAACATAACAAAAGAATTAATATATTTAGGAGATATAAATGATACAGTAAATGGGCAAACAGTAAAAGTAGGAGAAAGATACAAATTAGTAATAAAAGGATTGCAACAACAAACACTAGATGGAAATTACAAAAATTACAGTGGTCCAATTACAATTGCATTTCCAAAAGGAGTAGTAAAAGATAAATCTAATAATCCAAGCCCAGCAAAAGCAATAACAATAGGTGTAAATGAACCAGATCAAACAGGAACGGATAAGATAGTTGATGTTGTAGACCCTATGTGGAAAACACAAAATATAAATATAGACCATACAAATAATAAAGTAACAGTAGATTTACTAGGAACAGATAAATATTATCAAAGCAATAATTTAACAACAGACAAAATAAAAGTAATAGTTGATGGTGAAGAAGCAACAAGCATAAAGAAAACATTAAGTGCAAAACCAACAGCATTAAAAGAAACAAGAAATGGCCAATCAGTTCAATATGGAATACAATACACATTAACATTAGAAAATTGGGAGCAGACAACAAAACAAACATCTCCAGTAAGCAAACAATTCTTTGAATGGAGTGGTACAACAAAAATCGAGATAGCAAAAGATACCATAACAGACCAATCAGGAAACACAAGCAATGCTCAAACATTTACATTAGGTCATGTAGATTTTATCAAACCTAAAATTGAAAGAGTATCTTCAACAAAAGATGCAACATCAAAAACAGAAACAATAGTATTTAATGTATTTGATAAATACTTAAAAACAACGAATTTGGTAACTGAAGATGAAATTTCGGTATATGTGGACAATGAATTAGCATCTGAAATAACAAAGACAATAACAAAGAGAACGGACATAACAGGATTAGTAAATAATACTAATAAAGTTATAGGACATCAATACACATTAGTTTTAGGAAACTTTGAACAAACAAGAACAGCAATAAACTTTGACAGAGAGTACTCTGATTGGAGTGGTAATGTAAAAATAAGAATTAAAGAAGGTGCAGTAGAAGATACAAATACACCAACATCAAACAAGAATGCACAAACAGATATAGCAGGAGAATTTATAGATTTTATAAAACCAAATGTAACATATCAATATTCAACATCAAATATAAACTATGATAATAAATCATTTACAATGGTATTTGATGTAACAGATAAACATTTTGCAAGTTCAACTTTAGACATAAATGATTTAACAATAAAAATTGACAACAAAGATATTGATTGGACAAAAGTAAATAAATCATTAAGTGTAAGTGATAGAACAAATGTGGTAAATGGTACAAGCAAAGTAATAGGAAAGAGATATACTTTAGAATTATCAAACTTAGAACAATTGCTAGTGAAAGATGGAGATAATTACTTAGATTACAGTGGTGTAATTACAGTAGTAGTACCTAAAAATAAAGTTTCTGATACAACAGGAAACTGGAACAACGAAAAAACAATAACATCAGGAATTAACATTCCAGGTGGAAGCGGAAATGGACAAGTAGTTGACGTTGTAGACCCATTAGTAGAAAAAATAAGCTCATCTGCAAATGCTATAAATAAAACAGCTACAGTTAAATTTAAAGTAACAGATAAATATTTTGCAAAGAGTACAATAACAAAAGATAATATCAAAGTAATAATTAACGGACAAGATACAGCAGGAATAACAAGAACATTGACAAGTACAGAATTAAAGGAACAAAGAACTGTAAATGGAACAACTACAACAGTTCAATATGGTGTTGAATATACAGTAACAATTTCTGGTTTTGCATCAGATGTTAACCAAGTAAAAGTTAAAATTCCACAAGGATATGTAACAGATACTTATAATAATAGGAATAAAGAAACAGATTTAATAGTTTATAATGCATTAAAATTGACTAGTTCAGAGACTGATTCAACAAGTGGATTTTTAGGTAGTGCAAGTAATACTAATGCAACTATAAAAGGAATACAAAGACAAAATATAGATAATGTAACATTTGAAAAAATGATTCCAAATTCTATTTATGACCATGTAGCTAAAAAGATTACAGATAAAACAAAAGCATGGGATGTATCTGCACAAGGTGATGAATCTATTGTTGCTTGGTTTGTAGATAGTGAGACTAAAAATGGAACTTATAAAATTCATATTGCTAGTAATACAGCTCAAACTCTTAAAGAAGATGTAAGTAATAGTGAAGTTTTTGGAAATATGAATTCATCTAATTTGTTTAAGTGTATAGGACAGTCAGAAAATTGTACTTCTTCAGAAACAATTACAAATTTAAATTTACTAAATACAAGTAGTGTAACTAATATGAGGTGGATGTTCCAAGATACAGGAGCTAATGCAATGACAACATTAAATTTAGGGGATTTTGATACAAGCAATGTAACACATATGGGGGCTATGTTTGCAGGAACTGGATATAATAAGATGACTACATTGAATTTGGGAAATAAATTTAATACAAGCAAAGTAACTGCAATGGATTATATGTTTAATAATACTGGATATATGAAAATGACAGACTTAATACTTGGAGGAGAATTTAATACAAGTAAAGTTAAACTTATGCAATATATGTTTTGCAAAACAGGCCATGAGGTAATGGTAAGTTTGGATTTAGGAGGACAATTCAATACGATTCTTGTAGAAAATATGAGCCACATGTTTGAAGAAACTGGTTATACATTAATGGAAACATTGAATTTGGGAGGTCAATTTAATACAAGTAATGTTACTGAGATGGTAGCTATGTTCAAAAATTGCGGTCGAAAAATGAGTGGTCTAAATTTAGGAAAAGAATTTAATACGGTTAAAGTAACAAATATGAGTTATATGTTTTATTGTGTTGGATTTGAAAAGTTGCAAAGTTTAGACTTAGGCGAAAAATTCTCTACAAGCAATGTAAATAATATGAGCTATATGTTTGCTGGAGTAGGACAAGTATCACCATTAACATCAATAAATTTAGGAAAAGAATTTGATACAAGTAATGTAACTAGAATGGAATTTATGTTCCATTGTGCAGGAGGAGCAGCATTAACAAGTTTGGATTTGGGAGATAAATTTGATACAAGCAAAGTAACAAACATGGGGTATATGTTTAACGAATGTGGAACTGTAGCATTAACATCTTTAGATTTAGGACCTATGTTTACTCAGATATCTAATTCACGTGACAATATGTTTAATAACACAGGAAAAAGCGGAGCAATTACAATTTATGCATCAGAACAAATTTACCTAGATAAAAATAATTTTAAGTTAAACACAAATGCAACAAGTTCAGCAATAAACTTTACAAGAGGAACAATAAATCCAAAATACAGAACAGAATGGGTAAAAGAAGCATCTGAATTAAAAATAGATACAAGTGACTTAAGTAAGAGCAAAATAACAATAACATTAAGAGGTAGAACAAATGCAGAAGCAGGTAAAGACCATACAAGTAATGTATCAAGCACATTAACAAAAGATGCAGTACATGTATTCTTTGATAATGGAAAAGAAGCAACAACGATAACAAAAGAAGTAGCAACAGCAACAACAGCAACAAATGCAATAACAGGAGCAAATGATGTAATACAAGTAATAACATTATCAAATTTAGAAGAAGCATCAAGACAGGCAGGAAAAGATTACAAAGAGTGGAGTGGTAATATTTCATTAAAGATAGACAAGAAAACACTATGTGACATATATGGAAACCAAAACTTAAAAGCAATAGATACATCAGGAACTATGACAGATATTGTTATCAAAGAAGATGAAAATATAGATGCAAATTCAAGTGGTACAATGTTTGCCGATTATATTAGACCTGAATTTACATACAAATACCAGACAGAGGATATAAATTATGATGACAAAATACTAACAGTAGATTTTTCTGTAACAGATAAATATTTTTCAAGTACGAAGTTAAGAAAAGATACAAAAGCAGAAAATATAACTGTAAACTTAAAAGATGATAAAAATGCACCAGTAAACAGCAATATAAGAAAAAGCTTATCATACATAGAAGATATAAATGATACAGTAGATGGAAAAACTGTAAAAGTTGGAGAAAAGTATAGGTTAGAAATTGTCGGACTAGAACAACAAACACTAGATGGAAAATACAAAAATTACAGTGGGCCAATGACACTAGCGTTTCCGGAAGGAACAATAACAGATAAATCTGGAAACACTAGTGCTGCTAAATCAATAACAATAGGAGTAAATGAACCAGACCAAACAGGAAGTGACAAAATAGTCGATGTAGTAGACCCAATGTGGAGAACAGACAATATAAAAATTGACCATGATAATAACAAAGTTACAGTAGATTTAATAGGAACAGATAAATATTATGCAAGCAATAGTTTAACAACAGGCAAAATAAAAGTAATAGTAGATGGAGAAGAAGCATCAAGTATTACTAAAACATTGAGTAGTACGCCAGAAAAATTAACAGAAACAAGAAATGGCGAAACTGTACAATATGGAGTTAAATATACTTTAACATTAAGTGATTGGGAGCAAGCAGGAAAACAAACAGACCCAGCAAAATCATTCTTTGAGTGGAGTGGTACAACACAAATAGAAATAGCAAAAGATACAATAACAGACCAATCTGGCAATACAAGTAATATGCAAAAATTCGAACTTGGACATGTAGACTTTATCAAGCCAAAGATTGAAAGAGTATCTTCAAGCAAAAATGCAAGCAACAAAACAGAAACGATTGTATTTAATGTATTTGATAAATATTTAGATACAACAGACCAAGTAACAGCAGATGAGATTTCGGTATATGTTGATGGAGAATCAGCATCACAAATATCAAAAACTTTGACAAAAACTTCAGATATTACTGCATTAGTAAACAATACAAGTAGAATTGTTGGGCAACAATATACATTGGTATTAGGAAACTTTGAACAAAAAAGAACTTCAATAAATTATGATAGAGAATATTCTGATTGGAGTGGTAATGTAGAAATAAAAGTTGCTGCAGGAGCAGTAAAAGATACAAACACACCAGTACCAAATAAGAATATAGCAACAGATATTGCAGGAGAGTTTATTGATTTTATAAAACCAAATGCAACATATCAATATTCAACATCAGATATAAATTATGATGGAAAAACATTTACAATGGTATTTGATATGACTGATAAACATTATGCATCTGGTACATTATCTTTAAGTGATTTAGCAATTAGAGTTGATGGTGAAGAACCAAATTGGGATGATACAGGAGTTCATGGAGTAATTAAAAAACTTACTGTTACAGATAGAACTAATACTGTTAACGGACAAACTAAAGTTATAGGTAAACGTTATACTTTAAAATTGTCTCATTTAGAGCAACTTGAAAAGTTAGAAGGAAAAGAGACAATGGATTACAGTGGTGTTGTTACAGTTGCAATTCCAGCTAATAAAATTGTTGATACTACAGGTAATAAAAACAATGCTTTAACAATTACTTCTGGTATAGAAACTAAAGGTGAGTCTGGATATGGTGAGATAGGACTTCCAGCTAGAAATACGGTAATGGCTATTGGAACAAATCCTGGAGGAAGTAGTGCAAGTGGTGGCTTTGCAAATATGAATGTTTATTCATTAGAGATTTCTAATGAAACAGGAGTTATAAGCAGTTATGATGCAACAAATAATACAGGAAATGGACATAATAATTCTTCTACAACATGGAAAGATTTAACCGGAAGTAATACTGGAACAATAAATGGAGCAACTTGGGAAAACGATTATTTAAAACTTGATGGAGTAAATGACTGGGTGAATCTAGGACAAATAAACTTTACTAACTATGCAAGTTTGGATATAACAGTATCAATGAATAGTGTGTCAGGAGAGCAAGACCTTGTAGGTAACTGGGAAGGTGGAGGTGTTGGAATATATTTATCAGGAGGATATCCAGTATTTGAGGTATTCAGCAAAAATTCAAACAAATATGTAAATATAAGATCAACTTCACAAATAAAAGTTAATGAGAAAACAAACATAAAAGCAATCTATGATGGAAACAATTTATACTTATATATAAATGGTAAACCAGTTACAGGAACAGTTGTTGATGTAGTAGACCCAATATGGGAAAGAGTAAGTTCATCAGCAAGTGCAGCAGACCAAACAGCAACAATAACAGTAAAAGGAACAGACAAATACTTTGCAAGTAGCAAATTAACAACAGACAAAATAAAAATACTTGTAAATGGAGAAGAAGTAAAATCAGATGTTTCAATAAATGTTGGAACAGCAACACCAGTATACTCAGCAGATGGAACAACAAGAATAGGTGACCAATATACAATACAATTTAGTGGCTCAGGATTACCTAAAGATACAAACCAAATAAAAATCCAAATTCAGCCAGGAACAATAACAGACAAATCAGGCAATACAAATAAAGCAACTGATTTGTTAGTATATAATACATTAATAAGAACAAGTGCAGAAAATGCACGAACAAGCGGATTCTTAGGAAGTGAAAATAGTAAAAATACCAAAGTAAAAACAATACAGAGACAGAACATTGACAATGTAACATTTATAGATAAAATACCTTCAACAGTATATGATAAATCAGCAAATGCATATGTTGACGATACTGCTTGGGATGTTTCAGCAATGCAAGATAAAACAATCTTAGCATGGTATGAAACAAATGCTAATGGTTCAATCAAAGTGTATATAGGTAGCGATAATGAAATATTTGCAAATTATGATTCAAGCCATTTATTTGACTGGGTAGGTTTCGCGGAATTGTGTACATCAACAGAAACAATTACAAATATTAGCTTACTTAATACAAACAGCGTAACAAATATGGCATCAATGTTTAGAAATATGGGATATCGATCAATGACAAGCTTTGATTTAGGTAGCAATTTTAGTACTGTGAATGTAACAGATATGAACTATATGTTTGCAGACACTGGTAGATTAAAAATGACAAATATTAATCTACAAAATATTAATACTGCTAAAGTAAATAATATGGCACATATGCTACATGGACTTGGTGCTGCTGAAATGACAGAATTAAAACTAGGAGATAATTTTAATACACAAAATGTAACAGACATGAACTACATGTTCTTTCAAACAGGATTGACTAAACTAAAAGCATTAGACTTAGGAACTAAATTTGACACAAATCAAGTAACGAACATGAGTTACATGTTTACAGAAGCCGGAAAAGAATCAATGGAAACATTAAACCTAGGAAAAAACTTCGACACAAGCAATGTAACAAACATGGAATGTATGTTTGAATCAACAGGATACACATCAATGACAAGCTTAGACCTAGGAGAAAAATTCAATACTGGAAAAGTAACAAATATGAACTACATGTTTGAATTTACAGGACATGAAGCAATGACAAGTTTAAAACTAGGACAAAACTTTGATACAAGAAACGTAACAAAAATGGCATCACTATTCAACGAAACAGGGCTTAAAAAATTACAAGAATTAAAACTAGGAGATAAATTCTATACAGAACAAGCAACAGATATGACAAACATGTTTAGACTTACAGGAAATGAAGCATTACAAGTACTAGATTTAGGACCAGCATTTACAAAAATTTCAGAAAACCATGATTATATTTTCTTTAACACAGGAAAATATGGACAAATAGTAATCTATACATCAGAACAAATCTATGTAGGCAAAAACAACTTTAAACTAAACACAGATCAAACAACATCTGCAATAGATTTTACAAGAGGAACAATAAATCCAAAATACAGAACAGAATGGGTAAAAGAAGCATCAACAATAACGATAGACAAAAACGACTTAAGCAAGAGTAATATAACAATAACACTAAGAGGTAGAACAAATGCGGAAGCTGGAAAAGACTATATAAGTGATGTAACAAGCTCATTAAAAGCAGAAAATATACATGTATTATTTGATGGAGAAGAAGCAACAAGTATAAGCAAAGAATTATCAGAAGTAACAACAGCAACAAACGAAATAACAGAAGCTCAAGATGTAAAACATGTACTAACAATAACAAACTTTGAAGAAAAATTAAGACAAGAAGGAAAGAACTATAAAGAATGGAGTGGTAACATTTCATTAAAAATAGATAAAAAGACATTAAAAGACACAACATATAATAACCAAAACTTAAAAGCAATAGACACATCAGGAACAATGACAGATGTAGAAATACAAGAAACAGAAAAAGTTACTCAAAATACAAATGGAACAATGTTTACAGACTACATTAAACCAGAATTTACATACGAATATACAAACACAAAAATAGATTATGACAAAAAGAATGTAACAGTAGTATTTGATGTAACAGATAAATACTTTAAAGAATCAACAGTTTCAATTAATAATATGACAATAAAAGTTGATGGAGTAGAACCTGACTGGAAAAAGGTAGAAAGACAATTTGCTAAAAAGACAATACCATCAGATCAAACAATAGGAAACATTATCTATAAAGCAAATGGAGACATATACACTATTGTAAATGGAAAAGAGCAAAAAATTGGAGAAAGATATGAACTAGTAATAGATGGACTAGAAACCAAAAATGGTGAGGGCTACAGTGGTACAGTAACTTTAGCCTTCCCAGAAGGTGTAATAGAAGACCAATCTAAAAACAAAAGCAATGCAAAAACAATCACAATAGGTGTAGATGATCCAAGTAATCATCCAGAACACAAAGATCCAACAATAGTGGACGTTGTAAACCCATTATGGAGTTATGGAACAAGTAGTATAAGTAGAGTAAGAGATGGTGCAGAAGCAGACACAGTAGATGTTACAATAATAGGAAGCGACAAATACTATAAAACAAACACATTAACACCAGATAAAATTAAAGTATATGTAGATGATAACTTAGAATCATCAATAAGCAAAAACATAACACAAATAACAGATGCTAATACTTTAAAACAATTAGCAATAAAACAAAACTTAGCAGATATAGACAATATAAAATTAATAGGCTATAAAGTAACATTAGGAAACTTTGGAAATATAAGTGGAACTACAAAAATTGTTATAGATGCAGGAACAATACAAGACGAAAGTGGAAACACAAATATCGAAACACCAATTCCAGTAGGAAATCCAGAATGGACAGAAAATGGAGACAACTCAGCAAATCCAATATATCCAGCATTTAGAGATAATATAGTAGACTTTATAAAACCAACAATAAATTACAAATATTCAGATGTTACAGGAGAGAAAAATCCTAATATAGACTACGAAAATAAAACACTAACAGTCAAATTCACAGTAACAGATAAATACTTTAGAGAAAGCTCAGTAATGAAAGAAGATGGAACATTAAATAAAGACAATGTAAAAATTAAAGTTGCAGGAACAGATTTAACAGATCAGTTAAATACAACAATAACATCAGCAGACATTACAAATGGTAAAGAATACACATTAGTAGTATCAAACTTTGAGCTAGCATATAATACTGGAAATGAATATCAAGACTACAGTGGTGAAGTACAATTAGTATTTACAGCAGGAAAAATAGAAGATACATCAGGAAACAAAAATAATGCTAAAACAATAACAATTGATACAGATGATGGAGACGACGAAGATAATGCAATAATTGTCGACGTAGTAGATCCATTAATAGAAAAAACAGAAGACAATTTAAGTAAAATGAATGCAAGCAATGTAATAGACAGAAACTTAACAAACGAGACAGGAACTGTATCAGTAGTTGTAAAAGCAACAGATAAGTACTTAAACAAAGGAACATTAGAAACAACAGAAAATGTTTCAAAAATAAGAGTTAAGGTTGAAAAGCCAAATGGAGAAACAGTATATCCAGACACAATAACAAAACAAGTATACCAAATGTCAAAAAATTCAACATCAGTTACATATAGAATTACATTAGGAAACTTCGGAGAAAATGAAGGTGTAACAAGCATAATAATTCCAGAAGGAGTAATAATTGATAAATATGGTAACACAAATAGAGAAACAGAATTACTAGTAGGAAATGCAACATGGACAGAAACTGGAGATACAAAAGGTGAATACACAGCATTTAGAGATAGTATAGTAGACTTTACAAGACCAACTTGGAGATATGCTACAAGTAGTATTTCAAGAAATAGAGACGCAGAAACTGGAACAGTAACAGTTAAGTTACTAGGAAATGATATTTACTATTTAAAAGATACATTAACAACAAGTGATATAAATGTTTATGTATCAAATAGCAATAGTCCAGAATCTCCAATAACAACAATAACAAAATCACTAGAAAAAATTACAGATGAAGCAGAACTTAATGGAGCAAGTGTAGGCTATAATCTAACATTAGGAAATTTCGGAACATATGACGGACAAGTAAAAATAAAGATTGCTGAAGACACAATAAAAGATACATCAGGAAATGGCAATATAGAAACAGAAATTTTTGTTGGAAATAAAGATTGGATAGAAAATGATGTAGAAACAGACACAACAAATCCAAAATATACAGCATTTAGAGACAGTATAGTAGACTTTATAAAACCAACAGTTACGTATAAATATGCAGAAGGAATTAACCCAATTGTAGATCAAGAAAATAAACAAACAACAATATTCTTTGATGTAACAGATACAAACTTCTTAGAAAGTAATATTACAGTAGATGATATACAAATACTTGTAGATGATATGAATGTAACAAAAACATTAACAAAGACATTAACAAGTTCAGATATTACAGACAATTCAAAAAATGGTGTAAGATATAAATTAACACTATCAAACTTTGAACTAGATGCAAACCTAGAAAATGAAATATTCAGAAGACATAGTGGAAAAATAGAACTTATAATAGCACCAAGCAAAGTAAAAGATACATCAGGAAACACGAACATTGAAACAAGAATAATAGTTGATGATGATAACGGAGACAATGCAAATAATTATATTAAAGTAGACTTTATCAATCCTAAATTATACTATGTAGACAAATTTATAAGTTGGGCACAAAGATATGCAACAGTAACAATAGCAGGAACAGATAGATTCTATGACTTTGATACAAAACTAACAGCGGATGATATATCAATTTACGAATTAAACAGAAATGGACAATATGTACAAAGAACAGATTTACCAATAACTGTAACACCAGTAAAAACGCAATATGGTTATAATTTTGTTGTAAGACTAGACGAATTTGAAGAAGAATTTAAACAACTAAAAATTAGTATACCAGCTAATAGAATTGGTGATACAGAAGGTCACTTTAATGAAGCAACAGATATATTTGTGGATTTGGACAATAAAAAACCAGTTTGGAAATATATGAGTTCAGATACTACAAAATTTGAATCTGAAAATAGCATAAGCTTTACAGTTAAAGGACAAGATACATTCTTAGACTTAGAAAGAAGTGGATTAACTAATGCTAATGTAAAAATATACAAAGATGGCGAAGATATTACAAATACTGATAACATAACAGTAACAGATCTTGGAGCAGACGAAACAGAGATTTCTAAAACATTCAAAATTGATGTAAAAGGCTTAACTGAAATAGGAAATTATTCATTAGTATTACAAAAAGAAACTTTAATAGATGATTTTGAAAATAAGAGTAATACAACAACAATAAGTTTCTCTAAATCAGCAATAAGCAGTAACACAGATAATTACACGATGGTTACATATCATGTAACACCTGATTTTGAGCAAACACATCAAGCATATGTACATGAATTAATGAGTGTAAACAAAACAGGTACAAATTATCAAAATACAACATATAGAGCAAGTTCAATTGGAGAAATTTACTCTGATGGTTTAAATACACCATTTGCAGAACCATTTAAATATGAAAATGGAGAACAAAAAGCATATAGCTTTAATGGTTGGGCAGTTGCAAGTGAAAAAGGATTTTCTGATGAAAATTCTAAAGTATATGGATTATATGAAGAAATACCAAATACAGTAACACACTTAAATGCGGTATGGCAAGAAGCAACTGTAGTATTCGTATCAAAAAATGGTAAAAACTCAAATGATGGTAAATCACCAACAACACCAGTTAAAGATTTACAAACAGCATATAGCAAATTGAATTCTTCAGGAAATGCATCAAATAATATAATAGTTATTATGGATGCAATAGAATGGAATAGTAGTGATACATTAAAAGGTAATGCTACAATTACAAGTTTATATGCAGGTGTAGATTATATGGTCACAGGAGCTGAGTTAAAAATAAGTTCTAATATTAATATAGATGGAGATGTAACATTTGATAATATTAAATTATATTCAAATTCTTCAGCAGTTAATAATGGAAAAAATAGCTTAGCAAAAGGAAATTACTCAAATGTATTAATTACAAATTATGGTGATGTAATACTAGGAAGAGGAATTGTAACACCATCAGACCAATATACATTTGGTGCAGTAGTTGGTGGAAATTATAAAACAGAGGAAACATCAGGAACAATAGGCATACACAAAGTAATAGTTGAATCTGGTAAATACAATGACATTATTGCAGGAAGTAGTTTAGAAACAAATAGTCAAAAGAATAAATATGTTACTCACGAAATTACTATTGGAACAATGAAAGAATCAGCAGTTAATAGAAATGACAAAGTTACAATAACAGGATATTTAGCAATGGGCGAAGCAGAAGACAAATGTTATCCATTTAATAGTGAAGGATTGCAAAGTGCAAATTCAGGATATGAATTATATTATTCAAAAACTAATATATATAGTGCAACATTTACAGGAGAAAACAAATATAGTGAAGATTCAGAAGGTGCAAGTATTTATTTAAGAGCAATAAATGGATTCACTGATGGTAAAACAGAATTCAATATCTATTGTGGAGATGTTAATGGAAATGTTTATGCAGGTTCTAGAGAATCAACAACAAAATCAAATGATTCAACAGGACAAGCAGATGTTAATATGTTAAACTTCTATGGAGGACATATTAATGGAGACATATTTGGACATGGAAATACAACATCAACAGGAAATTCTATATTGACATTTGAAGGATGCTTTGGACTTACAGGAAATATCTTTGGTGGTTCAAAAACAACTAAAGAAGGATCTGCTAAAGTAACAGGAAATACAGACATTAAAATAAATAGTTCAATTATAATAGATGGAAATATTTATGGTGGAAGCAGTGGAGTGATAGTAAAATCAATTGTTAACGAAAATACAGGAGCAATAGTTGGAGATACAAATATAACATTAAATGCAGGAACAATTAAAGGAGACATCTTTGGTGGAGGTTATAATTGTGGAGCAACAGGATCATCAAATATTACGATCAAAAACGGACAAGTAATTGGCAATACTTATGGTGGAGCTTATCAAAACCAAGTAAAGACAACTGCTAATATAAACATTTTAGGTGGAACTGTAAGCAATGTATATGGTGGAAATGTATTAACTATACAAACACAACAAAATGCAGACACAACAAGTCAAAATGCAAATATTGTTATAGGAAAAACTGATGAAAGAACAACTCCAACAGTTAATGGAAAGATTTTTGGTAGTGGTAAATTTGATAGAGTTGGAAAAGCAGAAATTCAATTAGTAAAATGTGCTACAACGCCAACAGTATATGGGGGTTCAGATGGTTCAGGAATAACAAATGAGACAGAAATTTACTTAAAAGGAATGACTACAAATACAATATATGGAGGCTCAGACACAGATGGAATAGTTACAACATCTAAAATATATTTACAAACAGGAACAACAACAGATGTTTATGGAGGAGGTTATGGTGGAACAACTACAACTTCTAATGTAACATTTGAAGGAAATTCAACTGTTGAAAGTATATTTGGAGGTTCAAATACAAATGGAACTGTTGGAACATCAAATATACAATTAAAATCAGGTAATTTAACTAATGTATATGGTGGTGGAAATTCTGCAATAGTAGGTTCTACTAATGTAACATTAGATGGTATTACAATTGATACTATATATGGAGCAGCTAAAAATGCAGGAGCAACAACAAATACAAATGTTGTATTAAAATCTGGAAAAGTAAAAGACACTTTCGGAGGAGGATATAACATAGGTGCAACAAATGCTAAAGTAACACAAAAAGGTGCCACAGTAACAAACATATATGGAGGAACAAATGGACTTGTAGAAAGTGCAGGAACAACAACAAACTCAAATGTAACTGTAGAGAATGCTCAAGTTAATAATGTGTATGGTGGAAACAAAAATAATGGTATAACAAGAAATACTAAGATAAATATTGCTGGAACATCAAAAATATTAGGAGAACTATATGGTGGAGGATACAATACTGATATAGGAACTTCAAGTGCAACAGGAACTACAATAATTAATATATCAGGAGGAACAATACCAAATGATGTAAATGGAGGTTCAAAAGGTGCAACTGTTTATGGAAAAACTAACATAAACATAGGTAAAGATGCTGTAACAGACAATACTTTACAAGAAGGAAACATTGATATAGAAGGAAATATCTATGGAGCAGGAAATAATAAAGTTGAGGGTGACACACATATAGTTTTAGATAATAGTGAACAATCACCTATAACATTTAATAATAGTATCTTTGGCTCAGGTGAAGGAGTAGATTATTCAGATAACTCAACAGTAAAAGTAAAAGACTTTGGAACAGCAGAATCAGCTTATGATATGATATCTATTCAAAGAACTGGTAAAGTGTCTATACAAAATTCATATTTAGAGTTGATGGGAGCACAAGATACAAATAACTATTATCAAAGAACAAGCTATACTTTAAATAGAGTTTCTAAAGGATTAGCATTACTAGATAATTCAACAGTATATACAAGAAGAGGATTCAATATGGTTGGAGGTTTCGAAAGTTTAGTGACATCAGATGATGGAACAACTACAAAAGAAACAGTTAATATTGAAAACGGAACAGTAACACAAAATGTTAATAACAGGTTATATACATTTGAAGGTGTAAACTTAATCTTTGCAAAACAAGAAGGAGAGTTATCAGACAGATCTAATGAAGATATCTGGGGTGATGTTAATGGAATGGCATTCTTCGGAATGTACAGAATTGGACGTACATCAGGTAGCAAAGAATATGATATATATGCACCAGATTATTCAGGAACAGCAACAACTAATATGTTTGCAAATGGTACATATATAGAAGGAAGACATAAAACATCACATGATACAACAGTAGATGGATTCTATACAAATGTTGTTGGAGAATCAAAAACTGCAACACCACAAGTTATAGAAGTTACTGATTATGGAAGATATTATGATTGGATAGTAGGAGCTGACATAGTAAATTACAATACTTCAGTTATTGCTTCAACATATTCAACATATGCAATGTCAGAATTATCACTTGACTTTAAGAAATTTGTAAATAATGTAACATATAGTGGAACATCATTTGCAGTGGATAGAGTAAGTACGAACGCATTAAATACAGATGTTAATTTAACAGATAAATTAACATTACCAACATATAGTGAAAATGCTAATAATACATTTGCATTAACAATGAATACATCAGATGAAGGATGGCATAAAGGTGGAACAACAAATATCTATACAAATGACAATGGTTCATTTGATGGAGATAGTATCTTTAGAACAGATAACTCTGGTGATCCTAGTACATTAGTATTTAGAATATTTAATTCAGTAAATGTTACAGAAACTAAAGACTTAGGATATATAAATGTTGTATTAACAGCTAAAGCGAGAACTGGTGAAGATGCAAGTATAGGAAGTACATTTAAAGTTGTTATTGCAATAAATATACAATCACTATATGAACAAGATAAAGAATGTTATATGCCAAGCTTTACAAATAGAATAGAAACAGAATTGAATTACACAACAGATGCTTCTGTTAATATAAGTTATATGTTATATAAATCTGCTGTAGGAGCACAAACTGATATCTATAAAACAGGCGATTATAGAGTACTATCAACTTCAAGTCCATTACCTAAAGATACAAAAATCACATTAAAAGACAAAGGAGATAGTTCAAATAAAGTATATTATTATCAAACAACAAGTGATGCAGATTATGATGCAACAGATAACAGCACAGGAAGTACAAGATATATTTATAAATTATCAAAATTCATCGAAATGGGTGGTTCAGATAAGAGTGCTAAATATGAAGATGATAATAGTAAATATTATCATAATGGATATGCATTAGAAAAATATGATGTAACAATTGATTATATTGATTCTAATTTAGATACAAATAGATTAGCACAAGAAACTTATCTAGAATTAAAAGGCTCATCAGGTGTAACAAAATACAATAATGATGATAAAGTATTAAAATACAATTTATATAATGATAAGGCAAACTTTGAAGAAAATGTAGTTACAGATGATGGAAATACTTCATATACAGTATTTGAAAACTTAACAATTCCATTTACATTTGATGGAATAATACAAGAACAACAAACTGAAAATGGAGATAATATTCAAGACACAAAATATTATGACAAAATAGCTGGTTTAGCAGTAGAAATTACTTCAGAAAGTGGAGAAAGAGTAAAAGCACCAGAGGTTCAGAACTTAAAGATTTATGATAAAACAGATTCAAAATACTATGAGGTAGGAGCAGATGGAGTAATTAGAGTTCCGCTTTCAGAGGGACTAGCACAAGTACATAATAAATATGATTTAATATTAACTCAAAGCAGTGTACCATCTGGAACATATTATGCAAAAATATATTTCTTCTCATCTGATGATGGATTACATTATAGTGGAGCAATAAGCCAAGTAAAACAAATACGTATAATATTTATTAACAAACTATTAGGACTAGCTGGATTAGAAGCGGTTGATAATAGCAGAATTATAAATAAAAATACTCGTTTGAATTTAGTTGATGGCGACGGATTAGACTTTACTGTAACATTAAGTTCACCAACAGAAGATACAAATGTTAGGGTAGAATTATATAAACGTAATCCTACATATACTATTGCAGAAGATGGAACAGCTTCTTATAATGACATTGGTTACACAAAAGTAGACTTAAAAGATTATTTGGAAAATATGGATGGCAGTGAATGGAAAACTCCAGAAGAATGTGTAGACCAAGGCTTAATAACAGAAACTGGAAGCAAAGAATATATGGTTATAGAAAGAAAAGAAAGACCTAATGACGGTGATCTTGTAGAAAGTGCAAAATTTAACAAGAAAATTAAAGAAGGTATAAGTACAGGAGAATATAGATTAGTATTTAAAGCATATTCAAATAATACTTTAGTACAATCAATAAGCAAGTCATTTATAGTAACACCTTAATTTAAAATTGCACAGAAAATACATGCAGTATTTTCTGTGCAGTGTACTTAATAATAGAAAGGATTTTAAGATGGCAAAACATAAAAAAATGAATAAAATAAAAATTATAATAATTGTATTTGTTATTATTATGACAGTAATGTTTGCTGTATTTGGAAGATATGTTGCTAATAATATAAGAGAAGCATATTTTACTTCAAGAGAATTCTATTTTACCAGTGATATGTTAACACTTGACAATGCTACATACCAATATGAAAACTGGGGTGGAGTTGATAATTATGAAATAAACTTTAATTTATATAGTTATATAAATTCATTACTAAGAATAAATTATGACTTGGATTATTGGGTATCATGCGAAACAGATGACACTGATAAAGTAACAATTGGAATAAATGAAGCTGATGGTCCTACTTATACAACAGGAACAATATATGCAAAAATAGCAGGAGCACCTAACAATATTAGTAAATTAAGTGTTGTAGTAAAACCAAAATCTGCTATAAAAAAAGATGAAATTATAAAAGTTAAGATAAAAGCAGGAACAGAAGAACCATACAAAAAAGAGATTTCTTGTGAAGTTTCTTTAAGAGTTAAACAGGTAATTGTTAATAGTTATACAATAGAAGATGTGCCCAATAGAGATTATGCTGTTTTAAAAATAGTAAATGCACAAAATACTGGTACACCAGTTACTTTAAAAATCGATTCTAGTTTGGTTAGACTTGATTTAAGTGATGATGCATATGTAAATAGACAAGAAGGAAGTGAAAAAACAGATTTAAGTGGATATATCAAACAATTTACATTTAATATGGAAAAAGAATCTGTTGAATATATTAAGTTCTATAAGGTAGATATTTCTCAAGATTATACGTATCCATCAGGAGACAAAGATGCAATTGTTACAGTAGGAAATAGTTAACAAATATGACAAAAATTTATTATAAAAAAGTATAGACTTTTAAAAAAAGTTATGGTATAAAATATGGTAGGGAAAAAAGGAGGAATAATATGAAAAAGGTAAGAAAAGGCAAAAAAATGTTGATTTCATTAATAGCAATTATAGCAATAGTAGTTGTAATTTTTGCAATAGTAGCTATAACTAAAGCTGTTAAGAAAAATAAAGAAAATAAAGCACAAGAGGGACAAGAAACAGCGATTTCATTGCCAGATACAACATATAGTGACATGGAAGTAAAAAACATATATATGGAATATCTAAAAGATGAAGACAAAACAATGGTTTCAATGTCAATACTAAACACAACAGATACAAAAGTAGAAGATGAGAGTTTAAATGCAATATTAATAGGCTCAGATGAAAACGTTCTAGGTCAAATGCAAACATGGATTCAAAGCTTAGACGTAGGAGAACAATATGATATAAGTGTTATATTAAATGGAAACCTAACAGGAACACAAGTAGTAAAACTAGAAAAAGTAACAGCAGATACACAAACAACAGAAGAATAGTTTTTATAGATTTTCATAAAAATCTAAATATATTATACAAGGAAGAAAAAATATGAAGAAAGTACTAGGGAGTATACTATTTGTAATATATGCGATAATAGCAATAACTGTTACAGTATTGCTATTATCATATAATGATTACAATAATAGTGAATTAGGAGGATATACAGTATATATAGTAAAAGATGATTCACTAGAACCTAAATACAAGCAAGGTTCTATACTATTAATAAAAAGCACAAATGACAAAAATGTGCAAATAGGAGACGAAATGTTCCTATATAAAGTAATTAATAGTCAAGAATATGAAGTAGTAGACAGAACATTGGCAGAAAAAGAACAACAAGGTAGACATATTATTTATTATGTTGAGGATGAAGAAAGTTATGCAAATGATTATTTTATAGGTAAAACAAGTGATACTATCGTTATAGAAGGATGGGGATTTGTATTAGGCCTATTAGAATCTAGATGGGGATACTTATTCTGCGTAGTTGTTGTATCACTATTACTATTCTTACAAGAAGTATTTGAATTAGTAATGGAAATAAAATATCTTGGAGAGCAAAAGAAAAAGAATGCAGTAGAAGTTGAGGCAGAAGTTGAAGAGGAAGATGACGAAAGTGACGAAGACGAAAAAGAAGAAAAAGTAGTAAAAAAAGCACCAGCTAAAAAAAGTACTACTACCAAGAAAACAACAAGTACAGCTAAGGCAAGTACTACTACAAAGAAGCCAACAACTAAAACAACTACAGCAAAAAAGAGTACAACTACTAAAAAAACAACAAGTACAAATAAAACAAGCACTGCAAAAACAAGTACTACCAAAAAGAGTGCTAAAAAATCTGCAAAAGAGGAAGAATAGATGAAAAAAGTATTAACAATTTTATTTTTGATAATGTTAATTATATCTTTGTTCCAAATAGCTAATACGTATGCATTATATAAGAGTCAGCTACAGGGAGAATATACAAATTTATTAGGTGTATGGGCAATAAAAGTAAATGGAGTAGATATATCATCAGGTGATGAAAATTTAAAATTTACAATGACAGAAGACAATCTTACATATTTGGATTCTGCACATGTAAAAAGTCAAAGAATAGCACCAGGAACACAAGCTTGTTTCGAAATCGTAATAGATCCAACAAGTACTGATGTATCTATTCTCTATACACTTGATTTAAAAGTTGATGATGTAACAACAGCAAAATTAAAATTAGTTAAAGTAGAAAATTATTTTCAAAAAACTGGAGAGACAGAGCAAATAGAAAACAAAGAAGTATATACTCAAAATGAAAAACACATCCACACAGCAGTAATTCCTCTTTCAAAAATAAATGAAAAATACATGAATCATGTTAAATTATATTTTGAATGGGAAAATTTAGAAGAAAATAATGAATCTGATTCTCAACTAGGAGAAACAGCAGATGCAAAAATATCTGTACCAATAGAAATAAATTTAAAACAATATACAGGGGAAGGAATAGGCGATGAAACTAAGTAAAATAATAGTAAATTTAATAATATTTGTATTAAGTATCATCGCCATTATTGCGATATTTGGAGTTGTGCAAATTAATTTGCAGGATAAAGACTATGTGAATATATTCGGATATTCAGTGCTTAGTACAGAAACTGGAAGTATGGCACCAACAATAGAAAAAGGTGACATAGTAATAATCAAGATAGGTGATGAAATAAGGGAAAATGATATTATAACATACAAAAAGAACAATGTATTAATTACACATAGAATAATGAATATAGACGGAGATACTATAATTGCAAAAGGTGATTATAATAATACTGAAGATGAGCCTATAACCAAAAATCAGGTTATAGGAAAATCTGTTTTTATTATACATAATGTAGAGGTTTGGAAAAAAGTATTTACAGATATGCATGTAATAGTACCAGTAGTAATAACAATTATTTTGTTTATACTAATGATTTCATATAAAGAAAAAACAGGTGAGGAAAATGTTTGAAAGAAGAAGGGTAAGAAAAAGTATAAGAGTGCTACTATTAATAGCGATAATAATAATAGCAATAATATTAATCGGAAGAACATTAGCTAGATATGAAACAACAGCGACATCAGACAAAGACGTTGATGTTGCATTTTGGGTAATAGATAATGACTTTAAAACTGGTACAGTATTGATAAAAGATATTTATCCATCAAATGATTCATTTGATTATACATTTTCAGTATCCAATTTTGAAATAAAAGAAAATGGTGGAATTGGTAAAAGAGCAGAAACAGATTTAGAGTATGAACTTACATTAACAGCTACTACTAATCTACCATTAGAATATCAAATAGAAAAAAATGGACAAGTAATAGATTCAAAAGAAGAAATAATAACAGACCAAGATGGAACATATTATAAGAAGTTTTCATTAGGGGCTGATCAAATGACACAAGGAGAAGACACAACAGATAAATTTGTTATAAAAGTAAAATTTCCTAGACAAAATGTTATGAATGAAAATTATGCAGATTTAATAGAATATGTAAAATTGGATTTGAATGCTAAACAAATAACAGAGTAATAGATTTATATGCACAGGAGGTAAAAAATGAACAATTTAATGGATACATACTTAAATTTCACAGAAAGGAAAATGAAAAAATATCTAAAAATAATATTTAATACCAATTATGATGAAGATATAGTTAATGAATTTTTAAGAACTTATATAAATGCAAGATACTATAATATTCAAAATACAGATAAACCAGCAAGAGCTTTTTATTTAAGAATAATTGATGAATTAGGATATAAAGAAGAAATTCTAATCCGCAGATATGAAGAAGAAAATGAAGCAACAGGACTAGATGCACTAGAAGAAAAGCAATTTAAATTTAATTTAATACATACAATAAGGGCAACTTTTGAATATATGTTATTTTTTGATAATGTAAGAAATGTAGAAAATTTTAAAAGCATAGGAAGCATTAAAGAAATTATTGTAAAAATGCTAAAAAATGTAGATGAAACATTTAAAATAAAAAAGATTAAAGATGTAGAAGAAAAACTTTATCAAGAAGTAAAAAGCGACATATTAGAAAAAGACTTATTTTTAGATAAATTTGATACAGAAGAATTTGTATTAGAATTTGAAAATTCACCAATTAGACAAGATGTATTCTATACAGAGTTAAGACACAATATAAGAATGCCAATGCAATATAGTGACACAGTAATAGAGAAAGTATTTACTGAAGGCATGATAGCAGAAGATAAACTACAAATTGAATATATTCTATTAAGCGTAGTTGTTATAAGAGATATTATAAATGGAGATTTTAAAGATTCATATATAGCAGAATTTGCTACTTCATTATTTAAAAAGAGTCAAAAAATGAATAGCATATTATCTTTGATTGAGAATCAAGCACTACAAGAAAAGATTAGTTTAAATATAACATATTCTGATTATATTGAAAATCAAAAAAGTGTGTTAGAATATACTAAAAAAGGTTATAATTTTGTAATAACACTTGATGGAAAAGCAAGAAGTGTTGAGGATGTAGAAAGATTAAAAATGTTTAAAGTAGTTATTATACCAAAGAGTTTAGCATTATACAGAGAAATAAAAGCAGATAAATCATTAAAAAATGTTGTATTTAAATAATTGTATAATGAACGAAATTCTCGAAAGGAAGAAATAAAAGATGGATACATATGGAAGATTTTTATTTGAATTTTTACACCAATTCTTTTCAGGTTTTGGAGAGATTTTTGGTGGATTATGGAAAGGAATACTTAATATATTCAATATACCAGAATATTATTACATAATACAAAATTATGCTAATGATTTTCAAACATCAGAATGGTTTTTAACAGGATTAGCAATAATTTGTATGATTATAGTAATAGGTGGAATTGTTGGTATAATAGCTTTTTTCTTAAAGAAACATATGAAATGGAGAAAAAAGATAATAAACCAAGAAGAATTGCTAAAACAAATAGATACATTAAATGATCAAGTTGAAGAATTGGTTGATGAAAAACTAAAATTATTATCTATGAAGACTCCAGAATTAGGAGTTAATCCAAATGGAATAAGTACAGGAAGAGATCGAGCAACAGCTGCTGCTGCAGAGTCAGAAGCCAATAATGAGGAACAGATTGATCCTAATAGTCAAAGCAGATTTTCAAAATTAACTTTAATAGATCAAGAATATGCAAAATATAAACAAAAAAATTATAACAACAGTTTTACACTACCGGAATTTTGCTATATGTTTAGAAATTTTGCAGCAAGTAAATTAAAATTATATTATAGTGAAAAAATGATAAGATTATTCGTATCAGCTATAGCATCAACAAAGCTAGTTATTTTACAGGGTATCTCTGGTACAGGTAAAACATCTATATCTCTTGCTTGGGGTAACTTTGTAAAACACCCTTCATGTGTTGCTTCAGTACAACCCTCTTGGAGAGATAGAACAGATATATTTGGGTACTTAAATGAATTCACTAAAAAGTTTAATGAAACAGACTTTTTAGCATATTTATATGAGGCTGGATATATGGACGAAATATTTACAGTAATACTAGACGAAATGAATTTGGCGCGTGTTGAGTACTATTTTGCAGAAATGTTATCAATTCTAGAAATGCACAGTACAAAGGATTGGAAAATTGAAGTTGTACAAAGTTCATGGCCAACAGATCCTAAAAAATTAATAAGAGGAAAATTACAAATTCCACCAAATGCATGGTATATAGGAACAATCAATAACGATGATTCTACATTCATGGTAACAGATAAGGTATACGACAGAGCGATGCCTATAGATATTAACGAAAAAGGTATTGCATTTGAACCAGACGATGTTGATGCAATAGATGTGAATTATTCATATTTAAATGGATTATTCGAAAAAGCAATGGATGAATATGCAATTTCAGCATCAACATTAAAGAAAATTGATGATATGGATAACTATACAATTAAGCACTTCAGAGTTGCTTTTGGTAACCGTATTGTAAAACACATGAGAAAATTCGTACCTGTTTATGTAGCTTGCGGTGGAGATGAGACAGAAGCAGTAGACTATTTCATGGCTAAGAAAGTTTTAAGAAAATTTGAAGGACTTAACTTAGCATTAATTAGAGACGAAATTGACGGATACATAGAATTCTTAGACAAGAATTTTGGAAAAGGTAAAATGGCAGAATGTATAGAATTCTTATTAAGATTGAAGAAGATGTCATAATTAAAGTAACAATATCCTAATAGAAAGGAAAGAAATAATAAATGGACTTAAATATTACAAGATTAGCTAATATAGAAAAAGACAAATCAACAGAGTTTTTAGGAAAAATGGATTCAAAGTTGATGATGGATGTTAGCAAAAATCGAATTATTGAAAATGATGAATGGATTGATATGGTAGAATTTACTATTCCATATCTAGAAAAGGCTTTAACAAAGCAAATAAAAAATATTGTTACAGAAGAAGAGATTATAAAAATTGAGTTAATAAAAAAGGTAACAGTTGAAAGTGTTAAACATTTATCTAAAAATGTAAACCTTGTAGATAGATATAATCAAAAAAATGGAGAAGTAATACCTAAAAAGATATTAAATGCATACAAAGAAGAAACATATCTTAATTATGAAAATAGATTTTTATATACGCTTATAAAATTAATAGAAGACTATATGTTTATAAGAGAAAAAGATCAAGACGCTTTATATAAAGGAAAGAATCACCAAAAAGCAAATTATCAAGCAGATATAAAATTGAAAAAAGAAAAAATAAATGTAAATGTAGAATACAATTCTGAATTATCAATAGGTACAAAAAAATCACAAGAAAAACTTGAAAGAATCAAAAAAATTAAAGAAGATTTAAAAATGCTTAAGCAGACTGAAGTTTATCAAATATTACAATCTAAAAGAGCTACATATGTAAAATCTCCATTAAAAATGACAAATGTATTATTGAAAAACGTAAACTTTCAATATGCAGTAAAACTTTGGAACTATTTAAGTGAGCAAATGGAAATTAAAGATAAATCAATTAAAGAATCAAATGAGTTTGAAGAAAAAGGCATTGTTAAAAGATTAATAGACGAAGATATATTTTTACTACACTCAATATTTAAAACTAATGATTTAAATGAAACAATTAAAGGAAAACAAAAGAATGCAGTAGAAGATAAGCAAATGATAAAAGAAATGACTGATGCTATGATTGAAAAAATTATAGAATTAAATCCAGATTTAAGTGATAAAGAATTAAAACAAATGATTACTGACAAATTATTAGTTATGAAAACCAAAAAAATTGTTTCAGTAAAGCCTATAGAAGATAAATTTAAGGAAAGAATAGAAAAATACATGACAGGAGCAAAAGAAGTGAGGTTAAAATAAATGAATGACAAAAAAACAGAAGAGAAAAATATAGAAAAAGAGAATTCTTTTCGTATAAAAAAGTCTAAAAGCTCAAAAATTATCAGTACAGTTTGGGAAATATTTTCTAAATTATTAACAGTAGCAATAATATTCATTTGTATAATTATTGTAGTACAAAAAGTAACTAATAATAAAAATGCATTTTTAGGATATAGAATATTTAGAGTACAAACTGGAAGTATGATTCCAAAATATCAAATAGGAGATGTAATCTTAGTAAAAGAAGTAGATTCTGACAAAATAAAAGTCAATGATGATGTTACATATAAAGGCTTAGAAGGTTCAGTAAAAGGAATAATAGTAACACATAGAGTAAAAAAAGTTGAAGATATTGATGGAAAAAAAGTATTCCATACTCAAGGTATTGCTAATAATTTAGAAGACCCATTAGTTTATAGTGAACAAATAAATGGAGTGGTACAAACTAAAATGTATATTTTAACACTTATTTGCAGAATGCTAAACAATAAATATGTATTTTATTTCTGCGGAATATTGCCATTGTCAATATATGCAGGATTTAGGATTTTTAAAGGAAGACATAGCGAAAAAACTGAAAGGGAAAATTGATGAAAAAGAAGAAATTAAGAATTTTACAAATTTTATGTATTATTTCATTATTGATTACAATTTTTTCAATACAAAGAACATATGCAAGATATTATGAAAAAGTTGATACAACTTATCAGACTCATATAAAAAGATGGTTAATGAAAGTAAATAATCACATTATTCAAGAAGAATCTACACTTAGTGAAGTAATGCAACCTATATTAATAAAAGATGAAAATATGAATGATGATGTATTAATACCAGGTAGAACAGGATATTTTGAGATGTTACTTGATTATAGTAATGTTGATTTAACTTTTGAATATGAATTTTCGATAGAACAATTAAATCAACAAAAACTAACAGATTTTGAAATCTATGGATATGAAGTTATTGATGGTGAATCTTCAACAATAACTGAGACAAAAGAAATAAAAGGAGTAATTAATCCAGAGACTGATTTAAATAGTGAAAATAAAAAAATTCGCGAGATTAGAGTATTATTTAGATGGAATGATAGTAAAGAAAATAATATGAATAATAAAGCTGATACACAATTTAGAGGTGAAAATTCTGAACAAAATCAACATACAAAACTAAATTATAAAGCTACTTTAAAATTTAGCCAACATATAGATGAAAATTAAAATAAGAGGTGAGTTTTTTTGGAAATAAAAAGTATTAAAGTATCTAAATTAGACAATAAAGAAATATTGGATATTCAAAAACAAGTAGAAAGTTTTTTAAAGTTTTTAAACAGCGAACATGATACTGTTAAGAAATTGGAGGAAGAAAAAGCATGAAAGAATTAGTAGAAAGTATAGAAAAACAAATAGCAACAGATAAAGAAGTTATATCTGTGTTACCAAGAAACGGAATCAAAGCAATAAAAACTTTAGATAGCACAATTAAAGAAATGATTGATAGTTACGAAAAATTAAATGAAGCATTATTAAAAGAAATAGAAAGCAGATATGATAAACTCACAGTTGTTGAAGAAAATGATGAAATTTTACAAATAGAACAAAAAATATTAAAATATAACAATGCTGTTAAAAATACAGATGGACGTTCATCATATGATAAAATGGGGCTTGATAGAATTTCATATAATGTTAATGGATATTATAAAAGCAATTTAGAAAGATTAAACAAAGAATTAATAGATTGTGTAAAGCAATTCGAAACAGTAGGAATTAAACTAACTACGGAAGATTTTTCTATTAGTGAATATTCAAAAAAATATATGGAAGTACTATTGCAAGAAGCTAACAATGGAAATATTAATTCAGAAATAATAAAAAATGCTTTCGAAAAGGTCTATTTGGAATGTTCAGATGTTGTTTCACATTTATATGTAAATATAAGATATATTTATGATAAATATGAAAATGAAATAGACAAATTCTATGATAATAAATCAGAAGAAATTTTAAAAAGTTTAAAATCTACTTCTGAAGGAATAGAAGAAAAGCGAGCAGAACTTATAAAACATAAAAGAGATATAGAAGAAACTGATAACAAAATTATTTTAAATAAATTTTATACAGGTGCATTGAATATAAATGATTATAAACAAGACAATTATAAAAAATTATATTTAGAACTAACAGCAAAAGATGTTACGCAATTAGAAGAAAATGAAAAATCTGAAATAGATTACAATATAGATAAATTAAACAGTAATCTAATAGAATATTCTAAATATAGTGAGTATAAATTCTTAGTTGATGAAATATTGCAAATTAGAACTGAAGAGTTGAAGAATATTGAAGAAAATAAAAGCAAAAAAGTTAAGAAAACGGAGTATGACTTAGTTAAAGGTAATATAAAGAAAACAACATCAGAAATCTTTAAGATAAACGGCAAAATTAATAATAAAAAAGGATTTTTAGGAATTAAAGTTTCAAAATCAAAGAATAATGGAGAAATAATTTTACAAAGAAATAATTTAATTTTAGAAGTAAAAAAAACCTATATGCAATTAGATGATGAAATTATTAAGCAAAATATAATCAAAAACATTGATGAAACATCATCATTATTAGATGTATTAAAACTTGCAAGTAATTATTATGGATTTTTAGCAAAATCCATAATTAAAAAAAATGAAGAAATAACAGACAAAGAAATTGGAGAAAATATTAAAAAGATTAGAGATTTTATTAATTTTTCTAATTTTACAGTTATAAATTACATTAAAATTAGTGATACTAAAGATCTTGCAACGATTATCAAAGATAAATATAAATTATTTGGAATGCAAGTTTCAAAAGAAAATTTCCAAGAAGATGGTATAGATGATTTTATTAGAAAAGTTAAAATCATTAATACATATAATAATATACAAAAAAGCAAATTTTCAATAGAAGATTTGGAATATATTACAACAGTAAAGGAAATGCTAAAAAAATAATTATTTAAGGTGAGGCAAAATTGGAATATGATGTTGAAAAAATTTCTAATAATATTAGAAATAAAAAAAGAACAAAAAAAATAATAAAAATTATAATACTTATTGTATTGATAATACTTTTTATAATTAACTTGATTTTTTCATTTGAAGAAAATACACATATTTGGGGAATATATATGTTTAATATAGTTTCTGAAAGCATGGAACCTACATTCTATAAAGATGATTTAGTTGTTGTGAAAAAGTGCCAAATTAATGAGTTAAACAAAGGAGATATAATAACATTTAAACAGGAAGGCAGAACTATTTCACACAGAATATTAGGAATAACAAAAGAAAAAGATGGAGTAAAATTTATTACTAAAGGCGATAATAATGAAGTACAAGATAAAGAAACAGTAGATATTAACAATGTATATGGAAAAGTGTTGTTTAGTATTCCTAAAATAGGAAGTGCAGTGCACTATATACAAAATGCTAGAGGTTTTATAAATGTATTTATATTTATTATTATTGTATATATTTTAGTTAGTATAAAAGATACCAAAAAAAATAAAAGGAAGATGAAAAGGAAAAAATACGAGATAAAAAAAATAAGGGATAATTACAACGTATAAAAAAAGAGGTAGAAATATGGGGGAAGATATTAGATCTAATGCGAATACAAAAAAAATAATAAAAATAATATTTAAGCTAATATATCAGCTACTTATTATATTCTGCTTTATATTAGCTGCCATAATTGCATTACAAAAAGTCACTAATGGTAACAAATCTATAGCAGGTTATAGGATATTTAGAGTAATTACTGGAAGTATGGAGCCTGAATATGATGTAGGTGAAGTTGTTATAAGTAAAGAAGTTGATCCTAGAAAAATCAAAGTTGGTGATGCTATTGTGTATATGGGACGATATGGAGAGTATTCTGGAAAAATAATTATGCATAGTGTTATAGGAATTGAGGAAGACAGTAATGGAAATTTAAATTTTCATGCGAAAGGTTTACACAACAGTAGTGTTGAGGATCCACAAATTAAGCAAGAGCAGATATTTGGTGTTGTTAAGTATAAATCTAAATTATTAACAATTTTATATAAAGCAGCAAGTAATATATATTCCTTATTTGTAATTATTATAGTATTAGTGCTAAATGTATTCATCGCATTTAGAACAAATAAAAAGCCAAAGATACAAAAACTAGGTGAAGCTGTGAATGAATATGAAGAAGAGAATGAAGAATTCGAAGATGAAGACATAGAAGAAAGTGAAGAAGATACAGATGAATTAACTGAAGAAGATGAAAGTGAAGAGGAAGAGGAAGATCAAGAAGAATAACAAAAGATAGAATGGAGGATTTATGAATATATTACGTGAATTTAGACGAGCTAAAAAGCGAAGTGTAGCGTCTAGAATTAGATTAGTTATGATTTTTTCTGTAATATTAATAGTAAATACCTATGCATGGTTTAATATAAATCAACCAGTTAGAACAAAAGGATTAGATGGATATATAACTCCTTGGGATGTTTCATATTATGTTGACGGAAAAGAGATATTTGACCAAGACGTTACTTTTACAATAGATGAGTTATATCCAGGAATGCCAAATAGAGAAGATGCAGTTCATATATATAATTTGTCTACAACAAGCTCAAGTATTAAATATGAATTAAAATCAATAAAAATATTTGGAGAAGAAGTACTAGACCAATTACAGAATGATGGAGTAATTCAAGAAGAAGGAAATACAGTAAAAATATTTGCTAATGATAATGAATATCCATTTGATGTTAATTATACTTATGATAAAACTAGAATGGATGGAGAATATGAAAGTGACGAAACTACTCCTGATGCAGTTGCTAACTTTAAATTTCATGTTAGTTGGGCATATCAAAATGACGGAACAGATGATGAAAAAACAGCTAGAGATTTATTAGATACAAAATTTGGAAAAAATGCTTATAATTACTATCAAAACGAGCAAAATGATAAAAATAAAGCTATAGAAATAGTTGTAAAAATAACAAGTAGTATGATACATCCAGATAGCGAATAATGTAACACAAATGTAATATAAATGTAATATTAAATTCGTTGACAAAGCTTTAAAGAGTAAGTATAATATTAATAGAATTTGTTGAAAAAAATATTTTTTTAAAGAACTAGGTGAAGATATGGCAAATGAAGATATAAAAAAGGAACCAACATTAGAAGAGCAAATTGATGAAAAAACAGCAGGAAGAAGACTGGAAGATAAGGCTAAAAAGGAAAAGAAAAAAAAGAAAAGGCAAATATATTTTAAGGCCTTTTTAGCAATTGTAGTAATACTTTTGATAAATATTTATATTATATTATCAATTATGTACAGAGGTGAAAACTTTACTGTAACACTTGATAGTGAGTATGGAAGAGAAAGTGGATTAGTTATATATGAAGATCAAAATAATAAATATAACAGAACTTTTTTAAGATCAAAAGATATAGATTTTTTTACTGATATATCAGTAAATTGGCTACCAGAAAATATAGACAACGAAGGTGATGGCTCACACAATGGAAAGAACTATATAGCATATACATTTTATGCAGAGAACATGGGACAAGATACTATAAACTATTGGACAACTATTAAAATTGATGATGTAGTAAAAAATGTAGATGAAGCTATTAGGGTTATGGTGTTTAAAAATGGCAATAAAGTTATTTATGCTAAAAACAATAGTGAAACAAATCAGCCTGAACCGAATACAGAACCATTTAAAGATGAAGATACAGTTATGCTAGATTTTACAGAAAACTTTAAAGTTGGAGATATTGATAAATGGACCATTGTTATATGGGTTGAAGGTGATGACCCTGAGTGCAAAGATGATTTGATTGGCGGAGAAATAAAAATGCATATGACTCTTACAGAGGAACATGTTTTACAAGATGATAAAAAAACTGAATAATTAGTAATAATGCAATTTCACAAATTCAAACTTTTGTGCAATAGGCAAGTACAAAAGATTAAAAAAGTTTATAAAATTTAAATATAGAAAATAAAAGAAAAGGAAGGAAAAGAAATGAAAGAAAAAAATCAAAGAGACTCAAGAAAAAGATTAAAT
>CAKOMQ010000005.1 GCA_934096715.1 uncultured Bacilli bacterium | reverse complement strand
CTTTGGGGTAAGGGGAAGTCTGCCCTTTTTTACTTAATTCTATAAAATAAATTTGTTTTTTGTTTTCAGACTACCTTCCTTCTTTTCTAAATAAAAAAGAGAAGAACTTACTTCCCTATATTTACACATCAGACTCATTTTCTCAACCCCCCCCCCAGTAGGCTTTTTAGCGTTCTGAAGGGGAATTTTATAACTTATCGGTATAAAATTTCGGGTCATAAAATTCATAATTTTTAAATAATTTTATTCTCTTTTATTATCAAATTAATCATATCATTTTTAGTATAGATATGCAACTAAAACTTCACATCTAAATATTATTTTGTTCATCATTACTAGTATTATCGACTTGACTAGCCCCAATACTTGCTCCTAGAGTTATTGGAGAAATTGTGGGGTTTATATTTGGAACTTCTTGTACAGATTCATTAGGATAATTATTAACTACAGGTTCTTGTTCTACATTATTATTAACTTGTTCTTTTATAGGTTTATTTTTCTTTTTATTAAGAATAGAAATGATAATAATTATTAGAAGTACTAGTATAATACCTGCTCCTATATAAATGTTTGTCATATTATAAAGTTCAAATTCAAACTCGATCATTTCTTCTTGGCTAGAAGATAAATTCCATGTTAATTCTTTACCATCATTATTCTTTGTAGTAGCATTACTACTAATAGATGAATATGGTAGTTTAACATTAAAACTTAAATCTAAGTTAGATGTCATACTAGATAAATCTAAATCATCCATATTAATAGAGTCACTATCATCTGTAACACCAGATGAAGTATCATTAGATTCATCAGTATTTAAATCACTTTCTTTAGCATCAAATTTAAACTTAGCTATATAAGTATTTTTTAATATACCTTTCTTTACCTTAAAGAAATAATTATTATCTGTGGAATTATTAAGTAATCCAGACATATCGTAATTAGTGTCACTAGTACTACTAACATCATCTATATTACTTATACTCTTCTTAATAGTAAATCCTTTCATATTGTTTTGATTATAATCTTCTACTATAAATCCTTGTGACTCCAACTCTTTTTTATCAGATTCTTCTAATAAATCTTGACTACCAAATAATGATGTATCAAAGGCATATATAATTGAAAAGCCCATTGACTTATCTTTTTTAATGTCCATAGTTGCATTAAATTTAACACAACCAGTTAATAATGTTAAAACACTAACTAATAATAAATATTTAATTTTTTTCATACGTACTTCCTTTTCTATAATTTATATTGTGGCTACCATGAGCTTCCGCCACCGTCGCCACTTTCACCATATCCATCAAATGGACCACCACCACTAGATGAACCACCATCAGAACTACTTGGAGTTGATGACATTGAATTTAATGCAGTAGACATTGTTGAATCCATAAACGTATTAAATGTATGGATATCAAATGGACTAGTAGAATCTAACCAATTTGGTGCTCTTAAATTAATTGATTCAAACTTACTTATCCATTTACTTGAAACTCCTAAAACATATGCATATGGTAATACGTTATAAAAATATTCTGGATCTTTCATAACCATATCTTCTAATGTTTCTTTTTCAGCAGTTTCTAAGAAATTTTTAAATCCTTTTAACTTACCTAGCATTTCACGACCATACTCAGTTCTTCTTGGTAATATTTTTAATACTATAATCATTCCTATAATACTAAACATACCTAATATATAACCAATTAAATATAATTTATCATATACAAGTGTTGGTATTAAATTAAATGCAAGTGGTACTACTCCAAAAATAATTCCTATTATTATACCAATTATTTTTTGTGATATTAATGATGAAGCTGTTTTAGTCATATTACTATCAAATAAAGTTAAAATCATAAAACCAAATCCCATAAGCGTCATAAAAAGTGTACCTATTAACATCTCTAAATTTCCAAATTCTAGGGTTGATGGGATAGATATCATTATATAAGATAATATAATCATTATAATAATAGTTTTAGAATATTTATTAGATTTTTTATCAAATACTCTTGCTTTATTCTCATCACTATTAACATTTTTTAATATCTTATTTTTAGTTCTATAAAAGTTATCATATAACTGATCATTAGTAACAACATTTCTATCAACTAAACTATCTTCATTAGTATTAAATATATTCCAAGATACTTTAGAGATATCAAATAATCCATTTAAGAATAATTCTTCATTTCTATTTTGTCCATCATATTCTTTTAATCTTGTTATTTTAAATCCTTTAGTTTTTGAAAATACTAATTTAGTTTCTGTTTCTGTTATTTTTATATAACCAAGATTTGCTAAGTAAATAAGTAATGAGGTTACATCTTTACTATCTGCTATACCCTTATATAGAAAACCTGCATCTAAGCTATTAACTCCATTTGGTGGATAAAATTCAATTGTTTCAACTACGTCATCATCACGACCATATTTATACCATATAATAATTGATATTATTAAAAATACTAGTGGTAATAAATAGGAAATATAAGTGAGTGGATTAACATCATAACCTGTCCCAACAAAATATCCTTCAGGAAGTTCACATCTTATTGTTAAAGCTTCTTTTTGATCTAATATACCTTCATACTGACCAGTTATAACATTACCAGAAATATTATATTTAATATTACTATTACTTGTATATCCAAGTGGACCAGAAGAAAAACCTAACTTACTTTTATCAAAATTATCTGGCATAGTAATTTTAAATGATATATTACCAATTACAGTGTCCCATTCATTTCCAATCAAATTATAATATAATTCATCAATATCTTTTAATGGATCTTTACCTATATTATAAGTATACTTTATAACATATTCTTGTTTACCTGATACAAGTTCCATAGATGATCCTATTTTTAGTTTTAAATAATTATTTTCTTTATAAGATTTATAATCTTTATTAACATATATATTAGTTATTTGAGCTCTATTCTTAGAACTTGTACCATCTAATCTAGTTAGTTCATTAAACTTGGGAATACTTCTAATAATTCCATGTCTACTATAATTAAAATAAGCTACTATAGTCTCCGTTATATCAAAAGTATTATTTTTATTAACAACCATATCTATATTATATTTATCTATTACATAATCTTTATATTTATATTCTGATAATTGACTAGGTGTATAATTACCATAAATAGATAATGTATTTTCAATTTCATTAGTATCTATTTTAAAACTATAATAATATATATCATCTACTAAATAATTATTTAAAATATCACTGTCTTCCATGCTACTAAAGCTATTAGATCCACTCTTAGCGGTCGCAGTACTATCCCACTCTGCTATTAAATTACGACTAAAATCATACAAGTAAATAGTAGCTGTATAATCAATATCATTATTAGAATTATTGGTTACAAGACCACTTAATCCAATCGCATTATACTCTCTAACTTTAAAACTATTAAATGTTATATTTTTAAAATCTAAGCTACCTACTTCTAGATTATCTTGATAATTTATATTAGTAGATGATGTATTTTTAGTTATAGCAAATCCATTTATAGGAATAACATATAATATAGATATTATAGTAAATATTAATAACTCCTTTATTATTCTTTTCATCATATTCTCCTATACTATAAATCCACCTTAATATTTTTTCTTTCACTCTTTTTAGCTTCAAACATTAATTTAGTTTTATAGCCAAATAATTTAGCAAAGATATTACTAGGAAACATTTCTACTTTATTATTAAACATTCTAACTATACCATTATAATATTTTCTTGAATTAGCAATATCTTCTTCAATATTTACTAGTTCATTAGTTAATTTATTAAAACTATCACTTGCTTTTAATTCAGGATAAGACTCTTTTAAAAGTATAATCTTACCTAATTCTTGATTTAATCTTTCATTAGTTTCTATTTTTTCTTCACTTGTTAAATTATCATAAGTATTATTTCTTAAATCAATAACTTCTTTTAAAGTATTCTTTTCATGAATAGTATAACCTTTAACAACTTCAACTAGATTAGGAATTAAATCCCATCTTTTCTTTAAATAGACATCCATTGTTGAAAATGCTTCATCCACTTTATTATTTAATTTAACAAAGATATTATAAACAATAAAAGCATAAACAATGATTATAAATATTATAACTAAAAAAATATAAAACAACATAATAACTTCTCCCTAACTAAACGTTCTCTCTATCATAAAGTTATTATATCAAAAAAATACACGTTTGTGTGTATTTTTAAATGTTATTTTTGTCGTATACAGAATTATCGAATCCAAGTATTATAGTAAAAATTGGATTTAGTAGTAATAATCCTAATGCATATAATCCAGATTTACCAAATGCTTTAGAAATATTAATATACATAAATATTAAAAGTATTACATTTAGAATTGGAACCCACAATAATAGTGCATACCATCCAGGTTTACCAGCAATTTGAAATAATACCCACAAATTATAAATAGGAATTAAACTTTTCCAACCAGCTTGTCCTGCTTTAGTAAACATTTTCCACGTTCCAACCAAGCAAAGTATTGTATAAATACTAACTATTGAAAGATAAGCTCCACCAAACATTGCTCCAAAAACTGAATCAATCATTCCATAATCATATTCAATATAATCGTACATCTTAGACTCCTTTCTACTTTATTATAGCAAATTCTTTTTTACAAGTATATATACAAAAGCAATTAATAATCGACCACTTTTTTTATTCTTTCATAAAAAAAAGTAGCTTTACACTACTTAGTTTCTTTAGCAGATTTTTTTATTTTTTTAGAGTCATCATCTAATTTTTTAGCAGTATCAGATAATATTTTAGCAGTTTTAACTTTAACTTCTTTAGCAGCCTTTTCTACTACTGGAGTTCCTTTTTCTACTGCAATATCAACTAATTCTTGAGCTTTATTTCTAACTACTTCAGCTTTTTCACGAGCAATTTCTGTTGCTTTTTCTTTATCCATGTCTTTAATAGCGTCTTGTAATTCTTGTACTTTAGCTACTAAAGAATTTTTAACTTCTTCAACATCTATTTCTTTTGCCTTTTCAATTAATTCTTTAGTTTTCTTAGACAAGTCTGCTCTTGTTTTCTTTCCAGATTGAGGCGCTAATAATAGTCCTAATCCAACTCCAATTCCTGCTCCTAATAAAAATTTACCTTTCTTACTCATCTTCATCTTCCTCCATTTCAATTTTATTCTTTTTGGTAAACAATTTTGCTAATAAACCTTCAATAAATTCAAATACAGTATCAAATACTGTTGTAACTTGACTAGATGCATAGCCAAGTATATTAAATATTGGACTTACTGCTTCTAATTTATCATTAACATTATCTACAATTTTCTCAACTTTATTCACAGTAATTAAAAATTTAATACCTAATATTATTAAAACTACAATTAATATTATTAGTAAAAAATAAATAACTATAGGTAAAAATGCTTGTAAAAACTCCATTTTTATTCACCACCTTCTTTAGTTTCATACATTGAATCAATTAATTCAAATAAATCATTTTCTAATGTATCTTCTAATTTATCTTTTTTTGGTTCTAATGGTTCATAATTATCTAATTCTTCATGAATAGCGTCAATATTAGTTTCACCTGTTATTTCTAACTCATCTTCTAATTTCACTTCTACATCACTAGCATCTTCTAATAGGTCATCTATACTTTTCATTTCAGTATCACTAGATTTTTCATCAAAGAACTTAACAACAGGTTCATCAATAGTATCAATAAACTCTTCATCTTCTATTTTAACTTCTTCTTTTACTTCTTTAATAGGAGCAGTTTCAAAGGCTTTCTTTCTAACTACATCTATACTTAAAAGTTCTTCTTCGTCATCCTTCTTCTTAATATCTTCTGGTTTATAGTCTTGATTTAATACTCCATATACAGGAGATATTATTGGTGAAGGTTTAAACTTCTTCTTGTCAATTAATTCTTTAGGTTCATTTCTTTCTGCTCTTTCATACTTATAAGTACTTCTATTTTCTTGAACTTTCTTTCTTTCATAATCTAGAACATTATTAGTACTTTGTCTTCTAGGCATACTACTTATAAATTCTTCTTCATCAAAATCAGGAAACTTAAAAGTATTATCTACTACTGGTTCTCTTTTAGGAGTGAAATCTTCCTTAGGCTCTATTCTTGGCCTAGACTCTACCACTGGTTCACTAAAAGATTCTTTAGGTTCATGATACTCTCTAACAGTTACTTCTTCTTTTATTCTTTCTGTAGGTGTTTCTTTAACTATTTTAATTTGCTCAGTTGGTTCTTCTTCAAATAATATATCTTTAATTTTTTTTACTAAACTCATGATAATTTCCTTTCTTAGTCAACATAATCTGTATCTATTATTTTATCTTCTTCAGTATTATCAGGTTCTTCATCAATATAATCAATCGTACTTTTATTATCGACACCTGTTTTAAATAAATCAAATTCTTCTTCTGTATAATTAAGTGCATCTTTATTTAATAAACTATTAATTACACTATTATTATACTCAACACTATTTAATATGTTAACTGAGTAGATTAATGCTTCATTAAGAAGATTACTATCTACCATTACTTCTATTTTAGCATAATTATACATAATTTCAATCAAATATTGATTATTTTCTACTAAATTTATTTCTAAATAGCCGTATTTACCATCATTATTTATTATTTTTGAATACTCTGCATCCTTATTTATTTCATATTTAAATTCACTCTTATTTATATAACTTATCATATCAACATATAAATAATAATAATTCTTACTACTCTTAATTATTTCATAATATGGTCCATAATTTATAACATTCATATCACTAGGCAAATAGTATTTATAACCACTTCTTGTTTTATTAGCATTCTTACTATCATGAGTAAAAGTTACTAATATATCATCATAATCTAAATCATTTATATTAGTACATCCACTTAATAACAACACACTTATAACTATTAATATTAATTTCTTTATCTTCATAATTTCTCCAAATATTATTATAGCAAATATAACTATTTATGTAAATTTTTCTTTGTTGCTTTTAAATATTTTATTGTATATCCCATATTACTAAACTTAGTTTCATACTCTGTTTCAATATTATCTTTATCTGTACTATGTAGATCATATTCTACTTCTTCTAAAGTATAGCCATATTCTTTTAAACTATCTAAACTAAATAAAAATAAGTTATCATTATCAGTTTTCATAATTATTTCATTATTCCCTTTAAAGAAGTTATCATACATACATAGAAAATTTTCATGTGTTAATCTTCTTTTAGCATGTCTATCTTTTGGCCATGGATCAGAAAAATTAAGATATATTCTATCAACTTTATTCTTAAGTAAGTCTTCTAATTTACTTACATCACTTATAATCACTTTTAAATTATCTAACTTATAGTCCATTATCTTCTTTATTGCAACTGCCGCTACACTAGAATATTTTTCAATCCCAATATAATTAATATTAGGATTATTTAAAGCATTCTTTAATATAAAATCTCCTTTACCCATACCTATTTCAATATATAGAAGCTCATTATTATTATCAAATTCTATATTATCTGTAATTAAAAAATCACAGTTATTTATAACTTCATCTTTATATTTAGGATTTCTCATTCTCATATTTTCACTACTTTCTAAAACCATCATATATTGTTTATAGGGGGATTATTATGAAAAGAAATAGAAACTCTTTCTTTACTGAAACTAATACACAAAGTGGATTTATGGCTCCAAATATGAATAATATGATGCCAACCCAATATGCTAATAGTTCATTTTATCAAGGCCCTACAAACCCATATAATTATAACACACAACCAAATGAATTAGAAAGTAGACTTGCTAAAATTGAAAGACAAATAAATCGAATAGATTACAGATTATCTAAATTAGAAAATCAAGCTAATATAATATCAACTGATGACTATGATATTAATGACAATAATATGTACATGGTCTAATAATAAATAATCATTGCACTAAAACAATAAACTTGTTCTTCTCCACCAAGAGCTACTGATACCTGAAACTTAATATCAACTAGTTCAATATCATTCTCACTTAGAAAAGTATTAATACTATTTTCTAAGTCTTTTTCATGTGACTCATCTATTACTTTTACTTTCATTCTCTTCACCAGTTATATCATATCAAGAGTTTTTTAAATAAATTGTCGTAATAAAGAAAAAACAACCAAAGTTGCTTATTCACTAATGATAAATGGATTTTCTAAACTTCCATCTCCACTAGAAGTCGATTCGTTAGATGTAAGATAGAAGACTGGTCGAGTACCATACGCAGTGTACACAAAAATGCCGCTGACAAAGCCGCTACTAGCGACACTCCACGCTTCGAAGTAACCAGCATTAGACCCACGACGAGAAAGCGTCCATTCTGTAGTTGATTTAGAAATATCATTATTACTTTGATGCATCCAGCCTGTTTTTAATTTGTCTTGATTTGCACTAGTACTTCCTGTTATTGCTAAAGCACTTGATCCCAATGATAATGTATAATCACTTGCATACATTAATCCTATTTTTCCTGCTGGTGTTGTCCATTCACCTACTGTACTTGTTTTTGTACTTCTGTTCATTTCATGTAAATATATTTGACTTGGTGTTAATACGCTGTAATAATTTGATCCATTACCTCCATTAGACGTTTTTGTATTTATGGCACTCCATGTCCAGTTTTCTATTTTATTACTCCATGTTGTATCTTGTAAATAATCATATGTTGTATTTGTTAAGAATTCTGTGCCATTTAGACTTGCATATAATGTACTATCTTCCCAATTTACATTTGTATCTTTTGTATTCCATTTTGCTGATACTAGTTGTTTATATTTGATTAGCTTAACATGATTATCTCCATTTGCATCTGAGAATACTCCTATTACTCTATACATGTATTTATCTTGATTTGCTGTACAAGCAGATTTATCTGTTGTACCAAAGCATATAAAGTTATTTGGATTAGTACTAGTTCCTACTGCACCACTTCCTATATAACGATATCCATCGCCTTCTAGTCCACTTTCCCATAAGTTTCCACTTGCTATTAATTTTTCGGCAAGTGTTTTTTCATGCAACTTACATGAAAATGACTTTGTATTACCACTTATATATGGAGAAATAGTTACTGTATATGAATTACCTGATAGTCCATTTTGATTTGATGGTGTATTTGTTACTGTACTGGATAAACTTATTGTTTGATTTGTTCCTGTTACTAAGTTTTTTAGTTTACCATTTATTACTATTCCATCAGTACCTGCAGCAGTTAATTCTTTTAATGTTTTTGTTGTACTTCCAATGGTTATTTTTACATCAGAGTCACTACCATCATTAATTTCTTTTGTTACTGTAGCAGTTACCTTATAATTATACTCGCAATCAAGTGGTAAATCTCCATCTGCTAGACTTGCGGTTGCTAACACATAGTTTGGATTAGTTGTAAGGGGTGTTCCAGCACTATCAGAATTTGCGTAATATGTTGTACCTTGATAGTCTTCACTCATTTCATCACTCGTAAATTTTAAATATAGTTTGCTTGTATTAGTTGTTAAACTTGCTGTACCATACTTGTTTGTTGTACCTACAACACTTGAATCTGTAGTAGTATTATTAGTTCCAATACTAAAGTATGCATATGTTGCTCCTATTACAAAAATCAATAATGCAAATATCCCAATGATAAAAGATATTCTTTGTTTCTTATCCATTTTTTTCATTTTCTCACTTCCTTTTATAAAAAATAAAAAAGAGAAATTTTTACTTCCCTATATTCACACATCAGACTCATTTTCTCAACCCCCCCCCCCAGTAGGCTTTTTAGCGTCTGAAGGGGAATTTTATAACTTACCGGTATAAAATTTCGGGTCATAAAATTCATAATTTTTAAATATTTTTATTTAATTTATCTATTTTATCATACCAAATTTGATTATGAATTGCAATAAAATGGTTGATATTTTACAAATTTTTGTGTACACTTAATTTAGGTAAACGAGCAAGCATGTTTCGCCTATGCCAAAATGTTGGTTAAGCTATCGAGAATTAACTCGACAGCTTTTTTAATTACATCAAAGTACGTAATGTTTTAGATAAAAAAATAGCTGTTAAAACTATTTAACAACTATGTTAACTATCTTGTTAGGTACTACTATTTCTTTTATAATAGTGTGTCCTTCAAGATATTTTTTTATGTTTTCTTCTTCTTTAGCTTTAGCTAAAATACTAGCTTTATCTTCGTTTAGAGTAATATTAATTTCTGCTCTTAACTTACCATTTACTTGTACTCCAATAGTAAGATTATTATCTACAGTTTTAGATTCATCATACTCTGGCCAAGTACTATCACATATTTTTTCATATCCTATTTGTTCATTTAACTCTTCAGTTATATGTGGAGCGATAGGATTTAATAGTTTTAAGAATACATTATAATCAGATGAAGTAATAGTGTCTTGTTCTTCATAAGTATTTAACATAATCATTAATTGAGATACTACTGTATTGTAACCCATATTTAGTAAGTCATAACTAATCTTTTTAATAGATTTATTAATGATTACTTCTAAGTTAGAAGAATAAGATGTTCCTTCAACTACTTTATCTTTAAGTCTAACTACTCTGTCAATAAATCTTTTACATCCACGTAAGGATTCAGTACTCCATGGAGCATCTTGTTCATAATCACCCATAAACATTTCATATACTCTTAGAGTATCTGCTCCAAACTCACTAACTATATCATCTGGATTAATTACATTACCTTTACTTTTACTCATTTTTTGATTATCACTACCAAGTACCATACCGTGACTAACTCTTGTATCAATCATTTCTTTATTAGGAACAAGACCTATATTATATAGAAATTGTACCCAAAATCTAGCATATAGTAAGTGTCTTGCTGTATGTTCCATACCACCATTATACCAGTTAACTTTTTGCCAATATTTCATAGCATCCATACTAGCAAATTCTTTATCATTATGAGCATCCATAAATCTTAAGAAATACCAGCTAGATCCAGCCCAGTTAGGCATTGTATCTGTTTCTCTTTTAGCAGGACGACCACACTTTGGACAAGTAGTATTAACCCAAGACTCTATATTAGCAAGTGGACTCTCTCCATTATCAGTTGGTTCATAATTAGCAACATCAGGAAGTACTAATGGTAATTCACTTTCAGGAAGAGGTACATAACCACAATGATCACATATTACAATAGGTATTGGTTCTCCCCAGAATCTTTGTCTTGAGAATATCCAATCACGCATCTTATAATTAGTTTTCTTTTTACCTATATTATTTGTAGTTAAGTATTCGATCATCTTATTAATTCCATCTTCTTTATTAAGGCCATCTAAAATACCAGAATTAATATGAATACCATCTCCTACTAAAGCAGTATCATTTAATGTATATAAATAAGATTTTTTATGTAATTCATCTATTATTTCTTTTTCAATAATATCTTTACTCACCCATTCAATCTTAAATATCTCATCTTCATCAAGATTTTGTTCAATTTTTTTGTAACTATTTAATTTAAATAATATAGGTGTTGCTTCTATATCAAAATACTTATCTTTATTATAAGCATAATAATGATGGTTTATTTTAAATGATTCTCTTACTAATTCAATATCAGTATAGCCAGTTTCCTCTGCTATTTCTCTAATAGCACATTCAACAGGAGTTTCATTTTCTTTAATAGTTCCACCAACAAATAATCTACCACCAAGTTTACCCCAATTAATTGTTAAATATTTATTTTCTAATTCATCATAAACAATCGCTACTATTGAGTTTTTCTTACTTTCAGAATCATTTTTCTTGCCAGTTATCTCTTCAAGAACTTGCCTAATTGGAATATTAAACTTTTTAGCAAATTCATAGTCTCTTTCATCATGAGCTGGAACAGCCATAATAGCACCAGTTCCATAACTTACTAAAACATAATCACTTATATAGATTGGTATTAATTCATTATTAACTGGATTAATAGCAAAGCTTCCTGTAAATACACCGGTTTTTTCTTTATTAAGTTCTGTTCTTTCCATTTCATTCTTATGAGAACATTCTTCTTTATACTTAAATACTTCTTCGTAGTTTTCAGGTTTAGTTATCTTATCCACGAGTTCATGTTCTGGAGATAATACACAATAAGTAACTCCATATAATGTATCAGGTCTAGTAGTATAAACAGTAAATTCATAATCAGTATCAGCTACTTTAAAATTCACTTCTGCACCAGTACTTTTACCTATCCAGTTAATTTGACCTAGTTTTACTTTACTAGCAAAATGAGTATCTTCAAGTCCATTAAGTAAGTCTTCAGCATAATTACTCATTCTTAGCATCCATTGACTTTTTTCTTTTTGAACTACACTAGTACCACATCTTTCACATACACCACCAGCACTATCTTCATTAGAAAGAACTGTTTTACAATTAGGACACCAGTTAACAGGTATTTTATCTTTATAAGCCATACCATGTTCAAAGAACTTTAAAAATTGCCATTGTGTCCATTTATAATATTCTGGATCAGTTGTTGAAAATTCTCTTGACCAATCAAATGAAAATCCTAAATTTTGCATTTGTCCTTTAAAAGTATGGATATTTTCTTTTACAGCATCTTTAGGATGAATATGATTTTTTATTGCATATCCTTCAGCAGGTGCTCCAAAAGCATCCCATCCCATTGGGAATAATACGTTGTAGCCTTGCATTCTTTTCATTCTCGCTATCGCATCTTGAGCAGTATAACTACGTACATGACCTACATGAAGTCCTGCTCCACTTGGATAAGGAAATTCTACTAAAATATAGTATGGTTCTTTACTACTTCCATTAACTGCTTTAAAACTTTCTTCTTTATCCCAAATACTTTGCCATTTTTTTTCTATCTCATTATAATTCATTTTTTAATATATCCTTTCTTAACTAAAATATTTCCATAAATTTCATATATTGAATAAATAAGACCCACTAACAGGATAAATCCTATTAAGAATTGCCATATTATAAATAAATCTAGTATATAGAGTACTACTACTGTAAAGCTAATAATAAAGGCATTCATTAAAGAAAACTCTATTAAACACTTTTTAATATTTAGTTTACTCTTATCTAATTTAAATTTACTAACTATATAAGTGAGTTCAAATACTTCATTATCTTTTTTCTTCTTTTTCTTGTTTAAATAAGGTTTCTTCATTATTAAATAGTCACATAGAAATATAATAAGAAATACCCCTATAAAATAAATTAAATAATATAAATAATCCATAAAATTCTCCTTTAAAATAGAAAAAAGGTAATACCAAAGGGTGAGTATAACTCACGGTACCACCTTTATTTTAACTTATTTAGTCTATATAGTAACTACCCTATTAAGCATCCAAAAGCAAGTTCATAACTTCTTATTTATATCTTCCACCAACCGATATATCTCTATTAATAAGAATAATTATTACTACTCTTTCTTCAATTGCTATAAAAGTATTATATTAAATTTCATCAATATATTCAAGAAGTTTTAAGAACATTTTAATAAATAATTCATTTAATCCTTCTTTTTTAAGCTTTCTTATATTAATTCTTTTCTTCTTAACAGGTAAATCACTAAATATAATAGACGCTATTCTCTCTTTTAAATAAGTAGTAATATCTAGATCACTAATAATTAAGTTAATATCTTCATTAATAATTCTTAATTCATCTATCTCTATATCTTTACCCATGCAATTAACTTGAAAAGGTTTTTTAGTACTAATATCTTTTATACTAATAAGTAAATCATTATCTTCTACACGAGAATCATATATACTAGATAATACTTTACCATCTACAAGTAATTCTATTTTTTCAGGCATTCTTGTATCTTTAAATCTAATAACATAATCTCTTGTATCAGGTATTATTCCTGTTTTACCTTCTTTAGGCTCTATAAGTAAACTAAAATTATCTTTTTGATATTTATATTCTACATTAGTTTTTAAGTAATATCCTTTTTCATATAATCTAGTTATACCATCATCTTCATAAAGTAGATAGTTATTACTCTTACCTGGGAATACTACTATTTCCATTTTCTTAGAAGAAGATGTATCATTAAGATTATCTTCTAAGATACTCATCGGTATAATAGAACCCGGTTTAGCAAATACTGGATAATCTTCTTTTTTATAAAAAGCAACATATCTTTTACCACCAATAAACTTCTTGCCAGTTTTAAAGTCATACCATACACCTTTAGGTAAGAATATTCTTTCAACACTTCTATTCATTATGTTATCCATTTTCTTAGTAATTGGTTTAACTAATAACTCTGTACCAAAGAAATATTCATCTTTATATAAAGGTTCATCATATATTTCTGGATAAAACCAATAAAGTGGCTCAATTAAAGGTATACCATTTTCATGATATACATTGCTTTCAGTATATATATATGGAATTAGTCTTTGTCTTAAATTACAATAATAACTCGCTATTGTAAATGTTAACATATCCCAACTCCATGGTTCCCTTTTATAGAAATTTCCCCTTTTAGCACTAAATCTGAATATTGGACTAAAAGTTAAGGCTTCAACATATCTTATATATAATTCACTGTTCTCTGTACCATCTTTAAATCCACCAACATCATGACTCCAGAAAGACATACCTATATTAGATGCAGTTAAATTAAAATATGGTAAGTATTTTAAAGTATCCCAACTAACTACTGTTTCACCAGAATAATGAACAGGGTAATTATGACTTGCTACTAATGAATTACGAGAAAGTAAGAGTCCCCTTCGATCTTCAAATCTATTCATATCTTTAAAATGATAATAGTTAAGAAGCAATAAATTATCTATATCATTTTTATAATCTATCCAAAAGAAATCAGTATATTTATAAAGAGGTTCAATTAAATTTTTAAAGTAAGATACTACAAACTTTCTATCAAGTAAATTTAAGTTTATAGGTTCATTCTTTTCAACACCTAATTCATGAGCCATAATTCCATAGTTTTCTTCAAAACTAGTAATACCATCACATGGATCTATATTAAGACCTATTCTAACTCCATGGTTATGAACATACTCTGTAAATTCACTTGGATCTTTAAATAAACTCTTATTAAATGTAAAACCAGTTTTATGTAAATTATAGTTATTCTTATCTTTATTATGCCAGAACTCACTTAGTAATAAAACTGATAAAGGTATTTTATGATGATAAAAAGATTTAATTAATTTCTTAATGTCATCACTTGTATATATTAAATCTCTATTCCACCAAATGCCTAAGGCATACTTTGGTAAAAGTGGTGGAAACCCAGTAAGAGTAAAGTAATCTTTTAAACATAAACCAAAGTCTCTTTTATACATGAATAAATACATATCTACTCCAGTATAGTCATTTTGTTTAACGAATCCTTCTTCATCTACAAGCATAGTTTTAGAGTCATCAAGAGTAGCAAATCCATCTGTAGAATACAAACCTTTTTCTAACTTAGTTTTACTATTTAAGTCTTCAATAGCAAAAGCACTACCTAAGAAGTTACGAGCTTCGGGATGATCATAGTACCATAATTTATCTGTATTTATTAATTTTATTTTTAAATTAGAATCGGGAGCAAACTTAGGTCCTTTAAATGGCTTTTCTTTAGTGTACTGCAAAATAAAATATTTACTAGTAATTACCAAATATTTATCATCTTGAGTAACTTTAATATGCGGTACATTAAAAAGTCTATTCTTAACTAAAAGAGATAAATCATCTTTAAAATCATTATTCGTAGAATACTCTAATCTGATTAATCTATCACTAAGAATTGTTATACGATAATTAACACCACTAAAAACAACTTTAGAATTACTAAAGCGTCTATCTAAAGAAGTATTTTTACTAGTATTATTATATAACATAATCACACTACCCTTTACTATATCAATAATATCAAAATTAACATGTTTTTTCAAGAAAAAAATGCCTTCATAATGAAGATGAGTAAATGTATAAAGGCCTGCTATAAAGATAGATATAAAGTAGTAGCAGTTTCTCTACACTCTCATATTATCAATATTAATATTTATTGTAAACTTATTTTTCTCTTAAATTTTATTCGACAAAACGTAATATAATATGTTATTATATTTATGGAAGAAGATGAATAAATTTTTTTTAAATTTTTAAAATAAAAAGATGTATTAAAAAATTGCCCGTTTTAATACTATCTTAACACAATAGTTGTTTTTTGTTTCTTTTATAATAAATATATATATATTTCTAATTTCAATCATCTTCTTCCTTTAATTTTAATATTAGGTGTTTTTTTAACTTTTTGTGTGTTAGTATGCTATAATATAATGGGTGATTAAATATGATGAAATATGAAACAGATTCAAGAAAAGTTAAAGATGGCCAAATATTTGTTGCAATAAAAGGACATACAGTAGATGGCCATGATTATATAAATGACGCAATAAAAAATGGTGCTAGTAAAATTATATGTGAACATGATATTGATTCTGATGTAGAATATCTAGTTGTAGATAATACAGAAGAATATTTGAAAAATAAAATAAGTGAAGAATATAAAGATAAAATAAAAAGTCTAAAAATTATAGGAGTTACCGGTACAAGTGGTAAAACTACAAGCTGTTATCTTATATACCAAATGCTTCTTAAACTAGGAAAGAATGCTTCTTATTTAGGAACACTTGGATACTATAACAATAATATATTCATTGAAGAAAATAATACTACTCCAGATATATTAAACTTATATAAGATACTACTTAAAGCAGTAGAAGATAATGTTGAATATTTAGTTATGGAAGTATCTAGTCATTCCCTAGCCTTTGAAAGACTTAAAGGTGTAGAGTTATCTATTGGAGCTTTCACTAACCTTAGTCAAGATCATTTAGATTATCATAAAACAATGGAAGCTTATTTAAATGAAAAATTAAAAATTATGAATTATTTAAATCATGATGCTTATATGATAGTCAATAGTGATGATGAAAACTCCAGTAAGTTTAAGAATTATGAACATGTTAAAACTTTTGGAGAAAATGGTGATTATAAAATACTTGAATATAATATATTACCTGATCATACTGACTTAAAATTTTCTTATGATAATAAAGAATATAACACTACTATTAACTTAACTGGTAAATTTAATATTTATAATTATTTAACTTGTATAAGTATTCTTAATACTTTAGGATTTTCTTTAGATGATTTAGTTCTTAATACAAAGTATTTATATCCACCTAAAGGTAGATGTGAAACTATTAAAGTGAAAGATGGATTTGCTATTATTGATTATGCTCATAAACCTGATGCAGTACTTAAGATACTAAATAACTATAATGAATTTAAGAAGAATAGAATAATTACTATTATTGGTTGTGGTGGAGATAGAGATCCTAAAAAAAGACCTATTATGGGTAATATTGCTACTAATAATAGTGATATAGTAATATTTACTTCAGATAATCCACGTACTGAAGATCCTAAAAAAATATTAGAAGATATAACTAGAGATAATAAGAGTGATAATTACATGGTTATTGAGAATAGAAAAGACGCTATTAATAAAGGACTTGAAATATTAGAAAAAGATGATATCCTATTAATACTTGGTAAAGGTCATGAAGATTATCAAATTATTGGACACGTTAAACATCATTTTGATGATGCAGAAATAGTAAGAGATTATATAAAAAGCATTTCTTAATTATTAGAAATGCTTTTTTATATCTTATAGGAAAGTTCTAAAAAATCATTTATAAAAGTACTTAAGAGCTTTAATTAAACCAAGCTTACCATACTCATAAGTAAGAGATCCTTGTTGATATAAGATATATGGTTCTCTTATTGGAGCGTCACAAGATAGTTCAATGCTTGAACCAGATACAAATGAACCACTTGCCATAATTACTTGATCTTTATAACCCGGCATATCCCATGGTATAGGAAGTGAATCAGAGTCAATTGGACTACCACTTTGAATACCTTGAGTATATTTAATTAATTCTTCGCTATTATTAAAATAAATATTTTCTACTATATCAGCTCTTTTATCATTATACCTAGGTTCTACTTTATAACCTAATTTTTCCATTACAAGACTAGTTAAAACAGAAGTTTTTAAAGCAGATGCCACTACTGAAGGGGCAAAAAATAAACCTTGTAAAAACACTTTATTCATATTGTTTGTGGGACCTACTTCACTGCCTTGCCCAGCAACATTTAGCCTTTCACTAGCAAGAAAAACTAGTTCTTTCTTTCCACATATATATCCACCATTTGGTGCAATACCTGCCCCTAAGTTTTTAATAAGTGATCCCACTATTACATCCGCTCCTACTTCTAGTGGAGTTATAGGTTCAACAAATTCACAATAACAATTATCTACCATTATAATAACATCTTTGTCTACTTCTCTAATTTTTTCTATTACTTCTTTTATTTGGCTAACTAAAATACTCTTTCTAGTTGAATAGCCTTTAGATCTTTGAATTTCTATTACTTTAACTTTATTATTTTTTAAATATGTAGTAATTTTATCTATATCAAAGTTATTATCTAATAGATCAATTTCATCATAGATAATACCAAAGGCTTTTAAAGATGAAGAGTTTTCTTCAATACCTATTACTTTTTTTATTGTATCATATGGAGTTCCAGTTATACTAAGAAGTAAATCTCCTGGTCTTAATAGACTAAAAAAACATGTACTTAAAGCATGAGTTCCTGATATAAATTGAGTTCTTACTAATGATGCTTCACCACCTAAAACAGTGGCAAATACCAATTCAGTTACTTCTCTACCTATATCTCCATAACCATATCCAGTAGTAGTAGAAAAGTGTGACTCATTTACTTTATGTAAATGAAAAGCATCTAAGACTTTCTTACTATTAATTAATAAATTATTATCTATATCTTTGTATACACTTGTTAATTCTTTTTCACAATCATTTATTAGTTTATCTATATCAATCATTATTATCTATCCTTACTATTAAATTATTATTATTATTACTATTAATTATATTTTTCAATTTATCTGCAATAAAATCAGGTTTTATTAATTCTTTTTGACCTATTCTATTAAGTTCACTTTTTAAGTACTCTGGATTCATTAATCTAGTAGTATATGTATCCACATAATTAAGAAGAATTAGTTTAAAATTAATACTTGGAAATGTTTCACTAAATATTTTAGTCATCATATTAAGTCCAGATTTACTAACACTATAATCTAGATTGTATTCATTATACGTATCTATAGAATCCGTACTAGATACATTTACTATATAAGAAACATTTAAATATTTAATAGAATATTTCATCATTAAAAAAGTTCCTGTTATTATAGTAGATAATACTTCATTAAAACAGTCTCCAGTTTTATCAAGAATATACTCGTCACTTTCTTTAGAATGTGCATTAATAAGTAAATCTATAGTACCATATTTTTCTTTTAATATGGTAGTTAATTTTTGTACTTCTTCTTCATCTGTTACATTACACTTATATAAATCAATGTTATCAATATTTAAATCTAAGTTAGTATGATATATACCAATTATTTTATATTCATCTTTAAAAGTATTTATTATACTTTTAGATATATCACTACTAATACCTGTTATTAACAATTTCTTCATATATTTTATCCTTAATATGTTATTGGTGTTCTATAAAAGTGACTGATAATAGCGTCCAATACTAAGAAGAACATAAGTATATAACATATTTTTGTAGTTACTAAGAAGTTAGTTTTATTATATATATTACTTAAAGGATCTACTAGTACATAATGAAATATTAATCCACCTATGGCAAAAGATGCAACACTTCTTAAACAAACTATACCATTAATATTTAAGAATAATCCAGAATAATCCCATAACTTAATATCAAATATATTAAAAGATATATAACCTATAATGTATTCAATTAGACCAGTTACTAACATACATGCTAAGAATAACAAGAAAGGATTCTTCTTTAATGGTTTTAAAGCATATATACATACGGTACCTAAGCCATAAATAGGAAGAAATGGTCCAAAAAGGATTCCCCTATTAGTAATTCTACCTTCTGTAAAATAATAAAATACTAATTCATATAACCAACCAATAAATCCCCCTACTAAAAAAATTATAAATAAATATAATATATTTTTCTTAGTTAAATACTTCTTCATACTAATACTTCCTTCTTACTAATCTTCTTGTATATTCTTCTTTAACAATACCTGAACCTTTTTTATTATGTACACTTGCATAGTCTCTTTCAAATATACTTAATAATTTGTCTATATGTACTATATTATTGTAATCAAGATATCCTTTTAAGTTCATATCTATCATTTCACTAGTAATCAAATTAAATATTTCTAAATCATATTTTTCAATAATATGCAAATAATCATGGGGAATACGCCTTATTATTGCTCCATTCTTAACTGAATATGACCCGCCATTTCTTTTAGGTATAATTAAATGATGATAAGTATACATTCCATTACCTGACATCTCATACCCCATAAAATCATACCCTAAAGTATCTAGTTTATATAATTGGATCATTAACTTTGTTGTATCATTCATAATATCTTAGAAAGGCATTTTCATATTTCCATTACTTATTTGCTTCATCATTTTTTTCATACTATCAAATTGATTTAAAAGTCTATTTACTTCTTCAACACTTCTTGCACTACCTTTTGCAATTCTTTGCTTACGGCTTGCTTTAAGTACTTCGGGATGTTTTCTCTCATAAGGTGTCATAGATAAGATAATAGCTTCAATATGTGCCATATCTTTAGGATCTATATTGATATTATTAAGTCCCATCTTTCTAGCCTGTGGTAACATTTTAAGAATATTTTCAAGTGGTCCTAATTTCTTAATTGAATTCATTGTATTTAAGAAATCATTTAAATCAAAAGTTCCTTTTTTCATTTTAATAGCTTGATTTTTAGCTTCATCTTCATCCATTAAACCTTCAACTTTATCGGCTATAGATAAGATATCACCCATATCTAGAATTCTATTAGCCATTCTTTCTGGGTAGAATTCACTAAGTCCATCTAGCTTTTCTGAGTCTCCTACAAATTTTATAGGAACTTGTGTTAAATGCCTTAGTGATAAAGCTACTCCACCTTTTGTATTACCATCAAGTTTAGTTAGAACACAACCAGTTAATTTTAATTTATCATTAAATCCAGTTATTACATTAATCGCATCTTGTCCCATCATAGCATCTATTACAAGTATTACTTCATGTGGTTTTACTTCTGTATTAACACATTCTAATTCATTCATTAATTCTTTATCTATTTGAAGACGTCCTGCTGTATCTAGAATAATATAATCTAAGTTATTATTCTTTGCGTACTCTACTCCGTTTTTAGCTATACTTACAACATCTTTCCCGTCTTCTTTGTAAACTGGTATATTTAAACTTTTTCCTAGGTCACATAGTTGGTTAATAGCTGCTGGTCTATAAACATCACAAGCCACTAAAAGTGGTTTTTTATTAAACTTTTTTCTTACGTAGTTAGCAATTTTGGCACTAGTAGTTGTTTTACCACTACCTTGAAGTCCTACTAACATAATAATAGTTGGATTCTTTTTAGTTTCAAGTGGAACATAGTCTGTTCCAAGTAAGTTTACAAGTTCATCTTTAACAATTTTAATAAATAATTCATCTGGTTTTAAACTCTTACCTACTTCTTCTCCGAGAGCGCTCTCTTTAACTTTATTTATAAACTCTTTTACTACAACATAGTTAACATCAGCTTCTAAAAGAGCCATTCTAATTTCCTTTATTGCATCATTGATATTATCTTCTGTAATCTTACCCATACCTTTGATATTCTTAATTGCGTTACTTAATCTATCTCCCATATATTCAAACATTTATAATCACCAATATAATTTTATCTTATTTAGCCCATTTTATCAAGAAAAAGACCCCTTATTTCTAAGAAGTCATCTATATAAAGGTATACTTATAGGTTATAGATAGAAAGCGAAAGCATACTCTTTATATTATATTAATAATTATTCTGAATATACTTCATAATATTCATAAATACCATAGTAAGTATAATTACCACGAAGTTTCACATTGTTTATTAGTTGGTATATTGGTAAAGTTGTATCTTTTTTAGTTACAAAATTTATTCTATACTGACTATCTGGATTCAAGACATCAAAATTACTTCCTGGCGGTACTTCATAAAATATCCATTTGTATCCGACCCAATAAGTTATTTCATCATAATCCAGTGCTACTGAGCTATTTCCAAACATCTTATTTTGATATATTCCATCATATCTAGCATTATTTATAGTATATGGTGTATAGAAATCATACTCAAATTGGGAATATCCTGCCGTAAGCTTGTAGTACCAGGTGTACAAAGCATCAAATAATGAAGGAAATGAATTTTGTGTTTCAAAATTACTTGGAAATGATATTATTCCATTTTCTGTTGTATTAATAATATCGGAACTCATTAAATTTTCTGTTTTTACTCCATAAACAGTAATATCTTCTTCTGTTATGGCATCAGCCCTTGTACCTAATTTTTCTGCAGATGGCATACGTTGCAAATTAAAATAATTTCCATTTATATCTGAACATTTCTCTGGTATCGCTAAAACAAAATTATAAGAATCACTGGCAACATAACTAAAGCTATTATGATTTATATAACCTAAGCTATCTATAACATGAACATAATAGGTACCATCATCTGTCATATTATATGAAATATTACTTGAGTTAACATTTTTCCACTCACATCCACTTATTGAAGAACTATTATTAACACAATATTTAAGCTGAGTACTATAATCATCAGTTATTTTAATAGATAGAATATTATCAGTATTTGATAAATTAATATTTATTCCTTTAGGAACTTCATCTATTAAATATGGATCACTTAATGTTCCTGTACCATTGTTACTAGTTGTATCTTTTGTAAGATAGAAAACTGGTCTTACTGCATATGAATTACTTATAGATGTTTGATATAAATAACCACTAGGATTAATTGTCCAAGAATAAATGTAACTTATAGTTGATTGTATTCCATAAGATGCTGTTGTTTGTTCTGTTGTGTAATTTCCACTTGTATTTCCATATTTATTGTTACCCAGAAATAGCCAACTTGTTTTTAAAGTATTTCTATTAGTATAAGTACCAGTAGTCATTGATTTCGCTGTGCTTCCTAAAGATAATACATAGTCACTTGCATCCATTACTGTAATTTTATCATTGTAAGTTGACCATTCTCCATTAGTATTAGAATTGCCTGATTTATTATACTCATGAAGATATATTTGACTTGGACTAACACTATTATAATAATTTGGACCACTGTTTGTATATGTTGTAGTATTAACTGATTTTTTTGTATTTACAGCAATTTTATTTGACCAAGTTGTATTTTGCAGATAATCATAAGTCGTATTAGTTAGAAATGATGTCCCATTTAATTCTTTCTTTAAGACAGAATTTGCAAAAACACGACCAGAGTCCGAAATTTGAGAAAAACCAGCTCCTGCGTACTGAAGATTACTAGTTAAACTTGTTAATTTTATTAATTTAATATATCCATCAAATACTCCAATTATACGATACATGTATTTATCAGGATTACTTGTACATGTAGATTTATCAAATGTCCCAAAGCATATAAAGTTTGAAGGTGTAGTACTACTACTATAAGATCCAGTACCAGTAAAACGATAACCATCTCCATCAAGTCCGCTTTGCCACATCACATTAGACTCAATTAATTTAGATGCAAAATTCGGAGTACTTTTCCAAGTATCAAAATATAAGTAACAACTACTTGTGTCTCCAATTGTTATTGTTGCTGTTTTAGTGTCTTGATTATATAAAAGTGAGTCAGTTATTGGTTTACCAGACATATCCATACAACTAGATTTTTCTTGATTATAAAAATAGTCATATCCTGGAAAAGAAGTTAATGAACTTTCTTTATATTCTCCATTTGCATCTTCGATCATAATTGCAAAAAGATTAGTATTCTTTAAATCACTACTTCCAAAAATATATTTGTCTAAAGTTTTATTGTTATATGATATATAAGCACATATTATTAATAGCAATTCTATTAATATTAATACTATAACTAAAGTTTTCTTTTGTTGTTTCTCGCCCCCCCCCCAGTAGGCTTTTTATAAACTGGAAGGTTGCTAATAAATTAGCATTTTTCTTCATTGTTTCGGGGTCTCACTTTCTATTTTTTTCTACTAAAATGATACAACAAATTCCAATTATTTTCAAGTACCAAAAAAGCTCTCCATTAAGGAAAGCTTATCTATATATAAAGATACCTACTATATTAGATAGATAGAAAGCATTAGTAGATATTCTTTATACCGTATTTAATTATTCCACAATCATATATGGATTTGTGATAGTACCATCGCCTTCTGGAATTGATTTAACATCACTTGTTAAATAGAAGACCGGTCGATAAATAAATGATGATGATGTTCCACCATTTACAGGAACTTCGCCATTATAAGATATTGTAAATACATAAATTCCTAAGTTTCTATTATTAACAATTCTCGCCCCATAATTTGTAATAGTATATTCCATACAATTATCTTTTAATAAATTACAATGAATCCAACTATTTTTTAACAACTCTTTACTTGGTGTTAGTGCACTATTTATAGCATTATCTCCAATTGAAAGTGCATAATCACTTACATACATTAAGCCTATTTTACCTACTGGGGTTGTCCATGTTCCTGTTGAATTTGTATTTGAAGATTTATTTAGCTCATGTAGATATATGTCGCTTATTTGAAAATAGTAGTAATATTGATTATTAGTATCAAGAGCACTCCATGTCCAATTCTCTATTTTATTTAACCATTTTGTGTTTTGCAAATAATCATAATAAGTATTATTCATAAACGCATCTCCATTTATTTCATTATAAATATTACTTTCGCCAAAGCTTACATAACTAGTGTCACTAGTCCATTGTACTCCTACTAACGTTTCATTTTTTATTAACTTTACATGGTTAGAACCACTCGCATCTTTAAACACTCCAATTATTCGATACATATATTTATCCTTATTATTTAAACATTCATTTTGACTTACTGTTCCAAAGCAAATATAATTGTTTGGTATTGATGCATCTTCAGCAACTTCACCATTGACTGATGTACATGTGGTTCCATCAGGACATGAATCTTGATAAGAGTAACCACCTTGGGTAGTAGTATAATTATAGAGTGTAGGACAACTCGGATTAGAAAGTTGATTATCTGCTAACTTATAATAAAATCCATTATCATATGAACAAATTATTCCTGTTCCAGTATAACGATATCCATCATCTTCAAGTCCACTTTGCCACATTTCTTTTGTATCTATAAGTTTTTGACTAAGTATCTTAGCTTCATAGTTTAGGTATGCATGTGCAATAAAACCTTGATTATCTATTACATGTATATAATATTTTTTATATTCAGGCATTGTGTAAGTTATTGTTGTAGTTGTAATACTCTTCCATTCACAGTCATTTATTGTTGCTTTATTATTTATGCAATACTTAGTTAAATTACCTGTTCCTTTTTTTATTGTTGCAGTCATAACATTCTTTGCATTTTTTACATCTATTTTTAAAGAACTACTACTAGAAGACGTGCCTAGAATATATGGATTATCTATTGTACCAGAGCCTTCACTAGAAGAAACATCACTTGTTAGATAAAATACTGGCCTAGTATCATAATTATCTGTGTAATAACCATAATCAGGAGAACCATCATAATCAAAGTAGTAGACATAACTATCGTCATCTGGATAAAAACCATCTTGAGATATTGACCAGTCACTTATTTTGCCTATGTTACTATTTGCATTAAGCCATGTTGTGTTTAATTGAGAATGTTTAGATGTTTCTGTATTCTCTGGTCCATAGGACAACAACATATCACTTACATACATTAAGCCTATTTTTCCTGTAGGTGTTGTCAATAAACCATTGTTGCATGTAATTTTTTCTCCATTGTAATTCCCACATAATTTTTCGCTAGAATTTATATTCATTTCACTGAAATACACACCTTTAATAGTACTACCGCCTAAATCCGGATTATCATTATCCCCTTCATTTTCACCAACATTGGTTAACAAGGCATTCCATGTCCAATTTTCGATTTTATTTAGCCATGTTGTATTTTGTATATAATCGTAGGCTGTATTTGTTAAGAAATAACTTCCATTTAATCCGCTATATAAATCTGTATTTTTCCATGTCACTGTTTCAGAACCATCTGAATGCCATTGATAAGAACCAATACTAGTATATTTTATAAGTTTTACGTGTTGCTTTTCACTTGAATCAGTAAATACTCCAATTATTCTATACATGTATTTATCTTGGTTTGCTGTACATTCAGACACATCGGTTGTTCCAAAACAAACAAAATTAGATGGAATATTTTTGCTACTAGTTTCTCCGTTTAATTCAGTGCATGAATAAGTATAGGTTGTCGTATCTGTTGGACAACTTGTCTGATAAGTATAATCTGTAGTTGTACCATCTGATATAGTTGTCCTTGTATAATTATATCTTTTAGGACAACTTGGTGTTGTTTGTTGATTATCAGCTGCGATAACATATTTACCATCATCATAAGAACATGTTATTCCTGTTCCTGTAAATCTGTAGCCATCGCCTTCAAGTCCACTATCCCATAAATTGCCACTATCAATTAGTTTGGATGCAAAGTTATCTGTTTTATATTTATTAAAATAAAGATAACACATACCAGATGAGTTCAATTTTACTGTAGCTTTTTTATTTTCTTGATCATATAAAAGAGAATCCGGTATTGTCTTACCACTAGAATTCATGCATCCTGATTTTGTTTGATTATAAAAGTATTCATAACCTGGAAATTCATCTTTAGTACTTTGCTTGTAATTACCATCTGAATCTTCTAACATAATGGCAAATAAACCACTACTTTTTAAATCTTTTGAATTAAATATATATTTGTCTAAATTTTTATTATTATATGAAATGTAAGCACATATAATTAATAGAAATTCTACTAATATTAATGCTATAATTAAAGTTCTTTTTTGTTGTTTCTCGCCCCCCCCCCAGTAGGCTTTTTAACTTCTGGAAGGTTGCTAATAAATTAGCATTTTTCTTCATTTTTCGGGGTCTCACTTTCTATTTTTTCTACTAAAAAAATAATACTACAAACGAGTATTATTTTCAAGTACTAAAATAGTTTTATTATATCATTTATGGTTACGAATACTATTAATAGCATTATTAAGATAAATCCAACTGTATGACATATGTTTTCAAATTTCTCATTAACTGGACTACCTTTAATTTTTTCAATTACAATAAATAATAGTCTACCACCATCAAATGCTGGGAATGGTAAGATATTTAAGTAACCAACATTTATAGATAATAACCAAATTAAATAAATAATAATTTGAATATTTGTTACGAATGATTGATCTGTTGTAACTGAGTCATCTACTAATTCAAATATACCAACCGGACCAGATAAATCTGATACACTTACCTTACCGGTAAATAGCCCATATAAAGTTAAGTTCATTGTATCAAATGTATCAAAGAAAGTTCTAAAAGTATAGCTTATCTTTTTACCAAGTGTATCAATCTTTTCTTGATGATATTCAAAGCCATAAGTTATTTTAGTTCCATCTTCAAGTGTCATTTCTTTAGGTGTTATTTTATAATCTTCTCTTTTACCATTTTCATGTTCAATAGTTAAAACATGACTTTTCTTATCACTTTCAAATATTAATCTAATATTAAATTCATTTAAGTAAGATACTTCTTTACCACCTACTGCCACTATTGTATCTCCAGCTTTAATTCCAGCATTACTAACTGGACTATTAGGTATAACGCTTTCAATAGTTAAAGTTGGTTCAACTGTTTTAAAGAAAATAGTTGATAAGAATATTAATAGTAAAGCAAGTATAAAGTTATTAACAACTCCTGCTATCATTACAATAGCTCTTTGCCACCATGGCTTATTGCATAAAAATTTATCTTTAGGGATATCTATCCCTTCTTCTTCATATACTTCTCCAGCCATAGCAACAAAACCACCTATAGGTATTGCTCTTATATTATAGTCAATTCCATCTTTTCCTTTTTTACCCCATACTTTAGGACCCATACCTATTGAAAATTCATCAATATGTACTCCAAACTTCTTAGCCCAAAAAAAGTGTCCTAGTTCATGAACTAAAACAATTATACTAAGAATAAATATAAATATTAGCAATGTAACTATCCACATGTTTTATATTCTCCTTATCTAAAATATATTCATAATAATAATATAACTAATTACTACCATAATTATACTATCTAGTCTATCTAATACTCCGCCATGTCCTGGCATTATATTAGAAAAGTCTTTAATATCATTTTCCCTTTTTATTTTACTAAATACTAAATCTCCTAATTGTCCAATTACTGAAAGCAGAATAGTCATTAAAATAATTTTAAATGATAAACCACCTAAAAGATTCGAATAGACAATTAATGCACAAGCGCTTCCCCCAATTAAACCTGCAAAGAATCCTTCCCAACTCTTTTTAGGACTAACAGTTGGTGCCATTTTATGTTTACCTATTAAAATACCAATAAAATAAGCGAATGTATCAGTTAGTAGTGTTATTGAGAATAAATAGATAAATAAGAATAATCCAGTATTCTCTCCAGGCAGATTACGAAGTGATATTAATGAGTTAAAGAAACATCCAACTAATAATACACTAGCTACCATATAAAATGCGTCTTTAGTAGAATAATTTTCACTCTTATAAAACACAACTGGTAATAATAAAGCTATTATAGGTATAAATAATAACGCTCTATCCATAAAATATATGTTACTAGGATTTTCATAATTACCTAAAACTACTAATATAAGTGATACTAATCCCAAAACGCTAACTACTTTTGGAATTTTCTTATGTGATTTCTTTAAATCAATAATTTCTTTATATGCAAGTATTGATAATATGCTTGCCGCCACAGCGAAGTATACACCACCAACCACAATAAGTGGTATAAAAATTGCAAGAGCAATCGCCGCACTAATAATTCTTGTTTTCATTTATTATATTCCTTCCTTCTTGTTTACATATCCTTCTAATAAAAGTATACTATTATTTAGATTTATAGTAAAGAAAAAGATTACAATACTTTACAAAAGTATAACAATTATTGGTTAATTTATATCTCATTGTAATCATTACATTTTTCTTCAAGTAAAGGAAAATCACAACATTTATCTTTTACATTACTTGGTAATTGTTATTTTTATATAACTTATAAAGTAATATATCCTTATAATAAATATCTTTACTATTATTATTTATCCATCTAATTTGACTTATTATTATTGTGATTTACTACAATTATTCGTATTTAAATCATATTCTTCATAACAATTCTTCCAAACAGGTATCATATTATTACTTAATCTTAAATGTTTTCCTTTAGAACTAGAAAAGGTCCAAAATATTCTAAATTATTTATTTTAATAATCTCTTCATTTTTTGCTGACATTTATAAAAGCTGGCTTCACCCATCTTTTTTAGTGATTAATATCACTTGATATATAAAAACATTACATTAAAAAAAAATCTACTATAACTAGTAAATTTTTATAAATTAACATCCAATCTTTCTACTTCATCAAGTTGTTCTTCTAATAGATTCTTATATCTCTTTTTATATTTTATAACTTGATTTTTTAAGTTATTAGCTTCTGTATCTATTTGTTCAGCTTTTAATAAAGCATTGTTTATAATTCTTGAAGCATTCCTTTTAGCATCTTCAACAATCGCTCTAGATTCATCATAAGCAACTTTTTTAATATTATTTGAAGATTCTTCTGCTATTAATAATGCTCTATTAAGAGTTCTTTCCATGCTCTTATAATTATCAAGTTCTCTTTTTAAAGATTCTATTTCTTTATCTCTACTTTTTAAATTATTTAACATGGATTCATATTCGCCAGTTACATTACTAACAAAAGAATTGACTTCACCTTTATTGTATCCTGGAAAACTCGTACTAAATTTTCTCATGAATGTCACATCCTTTTACTACCCTAAATTACCAATCTAATTCATCATTTTCATTTTTTGCTTTTTCAGTATCATCAGTAATTTTACCTTGTACATTTACGTTATTTGGAGTACATAGATAAATACCTACACCAATTTTTTGCATATTACCACCAATTGCATATATACAACCACTTAGAAAATCAATTATTCTTTTAGCTTGTGCACTTGTAACTCTTTTTAAATTTACAACAACACTATTTCTTTTCTTTAAATGATCAGCAATTTGTTGGGCTTCAGAGAATGCTCTTGGTTCAAGAAGAATCATTTTATTTCCAACTTTATCTGCTTCTTTTAAAGCTTCACTTTCACTCATTGCATAAAATTCATCATCACTTGATGTTTCCATATCTTCCTTATCAACAAATATCTTATCAAATAATCCCATTGTAGTCATCCTCCTATATTTCAAAATAATTTTATCAAATTATTCTCTTATTTACAAGTAGTCTATTTCACTTTATTCTTCTTTTTAGATTTTTTTTCTTCTTCAAAAATATTATAAACTTCTTCAGTATCTATTTCTTCTTTTTTATTTTCAATTTTTTCTTTCTTTTTTACTTCTTCTTTTACTGGCTTTTCTTCTATATTAGTTTTATTTTCTTTTATAGAATTATTTTTCTTCTTTTTCTTTTTACTAACACATATTAGAGATATAAATGATATAAATAAACCAGCCGCAAAAGATATACATGCAATAAACATATACTTATTATTAGTCTCTAAATAATCAATATATTCATTATCATACGCTATATAATTCTTATTTTCTGTATCATATATATAATAGTTTTCTTTACCAGTATCAACATTTAATGCGTATATAATACAGGTTTTACTATATTTTGTATATTTATAACACTCTACATCAAGTCCATTAATTTTAACAGAACTCTTAGTATAATTATTTATACTACCTTTAAATTTTAAAGGAACTATACTTTGATTACTATTTTTTATTTCATTAAATAGAGTATATTTATTATTTTTATAGTTTGCAAGCGTAACTGTTCCATCTTCATTCTTTAAACCTACTAAAGTATATTTAATTTTATCATTTTGACAAGCAGGTACTTTGAACTCTCCTATTTCAATTGTAATAGCTTCAAAGTTATCTGGACAAGTAAATGCATTTTCATATTTTACTAATGTATATTTTAACTTATCTACAGTAACTTCAACTGGATTTTGATCAATTACATTAACTACTAATTTATATGTCTTAGCTTCTCCAAGTTCTGGTGTTACTACTATATCAAAATTATTAGCTCCTGGATTAACAGTTTGAACTCCAGCCCCAGTAATTGTTGCGTATCCATCATTTGAAGGCGCTATTATATTTATACTTGTTGTTCCTTCTGGTACATCTACAGTATATTCTAATTTATCTTTACTGAATTCTTCGTTTAATGTAAACCCTTCTACGCTTAGACTTTTTAAATTATTATCTTTAGATTTATCTCTTGGTTTTTGGACATTAATTGTTACACTTTTTGCCCCTAAAGTTACTGGATTACCACTAGAATCACTTGCACCACTTACGGGTGATACGGTAATTGTAGCAGAACCAATATTTAAACTACTTAACTTTATAGTTTGAGTATTATTTTCTACCCATACACTTCCATCACCAAGTGATATAACAGAACCATTACTTGTTGTAATATTAAATCTCCCTGTTACATCATTACCAGTTATTCTTAAAGTAGTAGATCCACCTGGATTAAGAGTTCTACTACCAACACTTATTGAAAAACTAGCAGCATCAACATTACCTACAAATAACATTGATACAAATACTGTTAAAATTAATTTTATCTTATTTTTCATACACTATCTCCCCATTATTATATTTTTTACTCTAACATAATCTGTTGCAACTATATAACCATTACCATCCATGTCAGCAGCCACTCTTTGAGCTTCATTTAGTTCGCTGCCACTTCTTTCCATTATATAGTTTTTAATTTTTACATAATCTGTAGCCATAATATTACCATCGCCATCAACATCACCTTTAATAGCAAATGTGTAAGTATATTTATTGTCAACAGTAATAGTCATTCCTGTTTTTAATACTCCACTACCGCTAAATGATACGGTATGACCACTTAATCTGTTCCTTATTGTATCTTGCGTAGTTCCTACACCAATATTAGTAATTATATTATTAAATTTAGAACCGCCTATTTTATTTATAATAGTGGTTTCATTAGAATCACTTGGTGTTGTAGGATTTACCTTTACACTATCATAACCACCAGAAGCATATACAAGACCAGCTTTAATAGGACTACTTGCAGTAGAATAAGCTCCAATATTAAAGAAGTTATATAGTCCTTTATAAGTTATTCCTTCATAATTAAATTCTGCTCCTGTTGTGGCAATTGAGCCATTAACTCCACTTTCTTGTCTAGCAAGGCTTGCTAAATATACAGCACTTACACTGTTATTTTTACCAGCTTCAACAAATATTTCTGCATATGTTTGATTATCTAGAATAGATGCTCCACTCATAAAAGTTCCATTTAATATAGTTTGAACAACTCCAGTAGTAAAGTTAGCACTATAGCCTAAGTTTTCAAACATCATGATATTTACTTCATCTAGAAAATTACGTGGGTCTAAATAATAACCAACTGTTTGATTATTGGCTATATACCATGTACCTTCAGTATTACAATAACCATTTTTTAAATTATAATTTTGATTATAACTTTTACAAGTATTTGAATCCATTGATTCAAATAAACTTGTAGAACCTTGAATAGATGATACTCCTTTTTCTGCAATTACTGATCTATTAAAGTCTAAGTTAGTTTTAAGTGATTTAAATATCCAGTTAGGATGAATAATGTGAAGTTTTCTAAGTTTACATTTATATGTCTCATCAAATCCTTGCTCATTCAAACTATTTTCAAAAGCTTGATCAATAACACCTTGATAACATAATTCAGCATTTTTTCCTGGAAGCGTAGTATTTGCAGGCATTCCTGTAAAGATTGGAATAGTAAACTCTCTTTGTAAATTAATTAATCCACCATTAACATAACTATTATAAGTACTTCTAGCTTCACTAGAAGGAGCTTGTAAGTTGGCCATATATTGGTGCCAATATACCTTACCTGTTGCTGGATTAACATTGAATTTCTTTAAGTAAGCAGTAAACTGTCCCGCTTGAATGTAGCCTTCAGCAATAACCTTAGCGCCACCATTAATTGATTTCTTTGGACTAGTCCAAGGTCTTCCATATATATCTCCTAGTGTTCCAGTTGCATCAACAGTTAAATATTTACCACATACGTAACCAACACTTGTATTTTTATAATAAATTCTATACCAACCTGTACTACATCCACCTTCATCTTTAACAATATTAGTATCTACCATATCATAAGCATTTCCTTTTTTTAGTGTAAAACTAATTTTTCCATAATTAGTTCCAGGACCAGTCCTTAATGACACTCCTGTCCCTGTTATTACACCCTTTGGTAAAGCACTAACGATTGTTGGAGATAACATAAAAAATAAAAACATTATAAATGCAAAATACTTTTTATTCATAAAATCATCTCCTATTCTCTATTATTATAGCACGTATAATGAAATTGTTAAATAATGTCTAATAAAAAAATGTCAAGAAAGTATCAAAAATTACTATTATTTTTTATGATTTTATTATATAATTCATATACAGGGAAGTGATATTTTGAGAAGTTTTGATCCAATTGATATTGTATTCATAGTTTTAATAGGAACTTATCTATTAACTCTAGGAATTCTAATATTTGTTTTATTTAATCTTAATAAAGATTATGATGACTCTGGTAATAAAGTAGCTGATGATAATAAATATATAAACTGGTTAAATGATACTTCTAATAAAATAATTGCTTTTACTAAAAAATATTATCATATAGTGGCTGAATTCATTTATGAAAAGTTACCTAAAAAAGAAGATGTTGAAACTAATAAAGTTATCAACAAAAAAGAAAGTGTTGAAAAGCCTGTAGTTAACAACACTCCTTCAACAAAAGAAATTAAAGTTGAAGAAGAAAAAACACCTGTAAAGAAGAATAATACTAAAACTAAGAAAAGTAATAGTAATAGTAAGAAGAACAATGTTAAAAAGAATACTTCTAATAATAGAAAAAATAATGGTGCTTCAAATACAGTTAAGAAGAATAATAATTCTAAAAATAATAATAAATCAAGTGTAAGCAAGAAAAATACTCCAGCTAAAAAAAGTAATTCTCCTAGGAAAAATAATACAAGCAAAAAGACTACTTCAAAATCGAAGTAATCTTTTTTTTATTTTGCTTCTTCTTGTGCTCTAGTTTCACGAATAACTGTGATTTTAATGGTACCAGGATATTGCATTTCTTTTTCTATTTTATTTTTCATTTCTCTAGCAATTTTGTAACTATTTAAATCATCTACTTCATCAGGTTTAACCATAACACGAACTTCTCTACCCGCTTGCATTGCAAAAGTCTTTTCAACTCCATCAAATGAGTTTCCAATTTCTTCAAGTTGTTCAAGTCTCTTAATGTAGTTTTCTAATGAATCATTTCTAGCACCAGGTCTAGCAGCAGATAATGAATCTGCAACACTTACTAACACTGCAATAATACTTTTAGGTTCAACATTACCATGATGTGACGCGATAGCATCAAGCACTACCTTGTTTTCATGATATTTCTTAGCTATTTGTTCTCCTATTTCAACATGACTTCCTTCGACTTCAAAGTCAATAGATTTACCTATATCATGTAAAAGTCCAGCACGTTTAGCAAGAGTAACATTTTCACCAAGTTCACTAGCCATTAATCCACATAGATTAGCAACTTCAATTGAATGTTTTAGGGCATTTTGTCCATAACTTGTTCTAAAATTTAATTTTCCTATTAGATTAATTAATTCAGGATCCATTTTAGCAATACCTAAATCATTAATTGTATTTGATCCAATTTCAGTAATCTTGTTATTCATATCTTTACAAGTCTTATCATATATTTCTTCAATTCTAGCTGGATGAATTCTTCCATCTTTAATTAAAGTTTCAATTGTTATTTTAGCTATTTCTCTTCTTAATGGATCGAATGAAGATATTACTATAGCTTCTGGAGTATCATCAATTATCAAATCCACTCCTGTTACTGATTCAATTGTACGAATATTTCTACCTTCTCTACCAATTAATCTACCTTTCATTTCATCATTTGGTAACTCAATTGTTGAGACAGTTTGCATTCCTACAACATCATCTGCATATCTTTCCATACTATTAACAATCAAATTCTTAGCAGTTTCATTAGCAATTAATTTTGCTTTTGCTTCTTCATCACGAATATATTCAGTAATTTCTAAAGCCATTTCTGATTCAACTCTAGCCATAATTAAATCATGGGCTTTTTCTTTACTCATACCAGAAATCTTTTCTAGTTTTTCTAATTCTTCTTTAATTAGATTATCCATTTTTTCTTCTTTTTCTTGTAAGCTTTTTTGTTTAGCCAACAAATTATTTTCTTTATCTTCTAGTGAAGAGTCTCTTTTTTGCAACATTTCTTCTCTTTTATCTAAGCTATTTTCACGTGCTAGAAGTCTTTCTTCACTATCTTTAATCTCTGATTTTTTTTCTTTAATTTCTATATCAGTTAGCTGTTTTAATTTATAAGATTCTTCTTTTAACTCAAGAATTGCATCTCTTTTTTGCTTTTCAGCGTCTTTTTTTGCATTTTCTAATAATTTATTAGCTTTATTTTGAGCATTGCTTCCTTTAATTGTATTTATAACTATTACAACAATTGCCCCAACAAAGACTCCAACAAAAAGAAGTAAAATGGAAGTGGCTAAATTTTCCATTTTCTTCCTCCTATCTATTTAATAACAAATATATCTTTTTAAAATATATCTATATTTTTATTATAAACACAATTGTTATATTATTCAAGTTTAACTTTTAAAGGTACATCAATTTATGTAAAGTGATTTATCTAATTACTGGAAATATATTAATTTATTTTATTATTTGTTTTGTTATATTTTCATCTTTTCTAACAGAAAAAAAATGATATTTTGAAATAAAAACGAAGAAGATTTTACTCTTCTTCATTTGTTTCTTCTTCCATTTCATCTTTATCAGTAAAATGACTATAAATTTTATTAGATATTTCTTCTCTTATTTCAGGATTGTTTCTTAAGTATTCTTTAGCGTTTTCTTTACCTTGACCAATTTTTTCTCCATTATAAGCATACCATGCTCCACTTTTATCAACAATACCTAAGTCACTTCCTATGTCAAGAAGTTCTCCTTCTTTAGATATTCCACTACCATACATTATATCTACTGTGGCAGTTTTAAATGGTGGTGCCACTTTATTTTTAACAACTTTGATATTTGTTTTGTTACCAATAACAGTGTCACCTTGTTTTATTTGTTCTCCTTTTCGAATATCTAGTCTAACTGATGAATAAAACTTTAATGCTCTACCACCTGGAGTTGTTTCTGGATTACCAAACATAATACCCACTTTCTCACGTAATTGATTTATAAAAATGCAAGTTGTATTTGTTTTATTTAAATTACCAGAAAGTTTTCTTAATGCTTGAGACATTAGTCTTGCTTGTAATCCGACATGACTATCCCCCATTTCCCCATCAATTTCTGCTTGTGGCACTAAAGCCGCTACTGAATCAATTACAATTAAATCAATAGCTTCACTTTTAACAAGAGCATCACAAATTTCTAATGCTTGTTCTCCTGTATCTGGTTGAGATAATAGTAAGTCATTAATGTTAACTCCTAAATTTTTTGCATAAACTGGATCAAGTGCATGTTCTGCATCTATGAATGCAGCTCTTCCACCCTTTTTTTGAGCAGCTGCTATAGCTTGAAGAGCAATTGTCGTTTTACCACTTGATTCAGGTCCATATATTTCTATAATTCTACCTTTTGGAAATCCCCCAACACCTAAAGCAGCATCTAGTGCAATAGAACCACTACTTGTTACATCTATCTTAATATGATCGTCAGCCCCTAATTTCATAATAGCACCTGCACCAAATTGTTTTTCAATATCTTTTAATACTTGTTCAAGTGCTTTATCTTTATTTACTACATCTTTTAATTCTTTACCTTTTGCCATATTTTTTCTCCTTTATTCTCTGACATTCTAATTGTATAATAAAAAAAATGGCTTGTCAATAGTTTTTAGTACATTCGTTCGTATCAAAAAATATTCAATAAAAAAACCCTTTAAATAAGGGATTCTAAAGCTAAAGTTATCATTTCATTTAAACTTTTTTCTCTTTCTTCACCGGAAATAATAACATCACTATACTTGGAATCAACTACTGTAATTATACATGCAGCTTCTCTTTTAAAACTATTTGCAATATGGCATAATGCAAATGCTTCCATTTCTTCTCCAATAACATTTAATTCTTTTGGAATTCTATTAAGAACCCTGTCATAGTCTATGTAAGGTCCAAAAACATCCATTGTACACACTGTACCAACATGTAATTTATATTTTAATTTATTAGCTGTTTCTATTATTTTATTATTAAAATCCATACTAGGATACACTAAATGCTCTTTATAATCATTATAAGTATAAGCAAAATTAGATTCACTATAAACATTACTAGCAAGTATTAAATCTTTAATTTCAACATCTTTACTTACTGCGCCACATGTACCAATACGAATAATCTTTTTAACATTAAAGTAATGATATAACTCCCATGAGTATATTCCCATTGATGGCATACCCATACCACTACCAATAACACTCACCCTTACTCCTTTATAAAAACCTGTATATCCAAGCATATTCCTTAAATTACATACCATTTTAGCATCATCCAAGAAGTTCTCTGCTATATACTTAGCTCTTAATGGATCTCCTGGCATTAAAACAAGTTCAGATATACTTCCAATTTCTGCATTAATATGAATTGGTTCATCACTTATAAACATAATATCACTCCTAATTTAACTTTAACATATTTAAAAAAGATAAAGAATATATATTCTCTATCTTTTACAATTATTTACAATAAATCTTTATATATACTTTCAATACTAGTTAAAGCTTCATTAAATAGTTTATTAAGTAAATCATCATTATAAAAACTATATTCTTTCTTACTTGGAACTTTATTATTATTTAGATAATTCTCAACGTTAATTAAATCTTCTTTTGTAATATCTATTTCTTTAATAATTTTAGATTCTTTTATATCATTATCCAAGTAATTTAACACAAGCTTGTTATTAATAAACCTGTTATTGAATACATCAAAATCATCTTGCTTTCTGTGTCTTAAATAATCCATATCATCAGTATATTTTATCTTACTATAATAATCATTATTAAAATAATAATCTAGATATAGATGAGCAAAATATCCTCTTAATAATGGACTATTCATATATTCTTTATACTTATTATAGAACTTCAAATGATTCATATGATCATCACTTATAAAATGAGTAACTTGATGACTTAAAATGGTTTTAATATCTTTTACTAAATAAGCGTTATTAATATCAGGTAAGATATTACCTAGCAAAAACAGTTCTAAATCTAATCCTTGATATTTAAAATAATCATTTAGTTTATTACCAAATTTTAGATGAGTTTCCCACTTAGGCATATTCATTAACCTTCCTTTCTAACTTAATAACTTTATTTGTATATTTCATAAACTGTTTCTTATTTTCATTTATTTTCATCTAAGACTATCTCCTATTTTTTCTTCATTTTTAAAACATCTTCCTAGTGTACAAATTTTAAGCGGCGCGCCATACACTTCTATTTATATTTATTATTTTGTCTTTATAAGGTATATTCTTTTACTAAACCCACCACGTTTTAAACATTTTTCTTTTCTTACTTCTATAACTTCATCTAAACTGCTATTTTCTAGTTCTGCCAAAGCTTTTATTACTTCAAGCATATCACCAAGTTCTTCAATTCTACTTTTGCCACTTGATTCAATAACTTCCAAATATTCTTCATTCAATTTAGCTTCTAGTTCTTTTTTATATTCAGTATTATCTAGTATTTTTGTTACTGGTGTTTCACCATTACTTCTAATTATATCCGGAATATTATCTCTAACTAATTTATTATAATTTTTTTCCATAAATTTCATCCTTGCTTTTTAATATTAGAACTAATCTAATTATAACATTTAATTTTATTTCAATCAGTAAATCTACTTTCTTTCTAAAATACAAATTGATTCAACATGATATGTACCAGGAAACATATCCAATAATTTATAATCTGTAATATCATAATCTTCTAATAAACTTTTTAAATCTCTTACTAAAGTATTGGGGTCACATGATACATAAAGTATTTTATCAACCTTATATTTTTTTATAGCATCTATTACTTTATCAGTTAAGCCACTTCTAGGTGGATCAACTATTACAAAATCGCTGTCTTTAATAAAATCAACTATTTTATTTGTATCAGAACAAACAAAGTCTATATTTGTAACATTATTCATAATGGAGTTTGTTTTGGCATTGTATATAGCGTTATCTACTATCTCAACACCTAATACATGTTCACAATTATTTTTAGCTACTATACCTAATGTTCCTACCCCACAATATAAGTCAATTACATTTTTACTATCTTTTGTATATTCATTTACCAAATCAAATAACTCACTACAGGTGTACCTATTAACTTGAAAGAATGAATTATAAGATATTTTAAATAAATATTCTCCTATTTTATCAACAAAGAAATCTACTCCATGAATACACTTTTTATTTAAAATAATGCCTGCTATTTTGTATCTATCAATTAGTAATTTTAATCCATTCTTATTATAACTATCGGTATCAATTATTAATAACAATTCATTTTTATAATTACTTCTTATTATCATTGTGCCACTTTTAATTTCTAGAGTATCTATATCTTTTACTATATCATTAATCGCTTTACATACTAAATCACAATTATTAATTTCAATCAAATTATGAGTTAATTCTTCATAATAACCAACATGTCCGTTTTCTATTTTCAAAGATATCTTATTACGATAATTAAATCTTTTCTTACTCTTAATAATTTTATTAACTTGATAATCTATCTTGTTTTTCCTAAGTAAGTTATTAATCTTATCTAGTTTATATTCTAGTTCGATGCGATACTCTAAATTTTGCATAGAACAACCACCACATTCTAAATAAAATGGACAAATACTATCAATCCTATTTTTTGACTTATCTATAATCTCATTAACTTTTGCAACATTATACTTTTTCTTATCAATTACTACGGATGCATCAACAGTATCCCCCGGTACAGTCTTGGGTATAAATGTTATCTTATCATCAATATAACTTATACCCCTACCAAAATCATCTATTTTTTCTATTTTTACTCTCATACTTATCACATCATTAATTCTATCAAAATATAAGTTAAATATCTAGAGAAATTAATAATATATTTTGACATGAATTTTTGGAGTGAAATACATTTACAAATATTTTCAAATGGTTTTTATGAACTTTCTTATAAGACAAAAAAGTACAATATCAAAATAATATTGCACTTTCCAACGCATTTTTATTAACTTATTTAATTACTATATATCTTGTAGGTTTGATGATTTGTTGACAAGCCTTGCTTGCCCTATTTTTCTCTCTATATTTTTTATTTTTGATATCCTCATAATTAAATCAATCAATAATCACTTGTCGTAAATTTTCGATTATTTTTTTGGAATAATCAAACCATTAATTTAAGTTACTTTGTTTTGAGTAAAAAACAAGTAACGATAACTTAGCATGTATATTTCTTTAACGTGTAACATACAAAACACGATTTAATTAGATATTATAAGTAACATATTAAGGCATTATGAAATTGGATTTATTAATTAAGTTTATATTATAGTTAAATTTTATTTTATATATAATACATTACTTACTTTATATCTAATATTTTAATTAAGTTTATATATTACGTTACGAATTTTAAAATTGACCCTATTATTGTCCTTTTATTTGACCCTTTTAATTATTAAGTTGACCCTTTTAATTTTTGACCCTTTATAACAAATTGACCCTTTAATTTTTGTCCGTTAAAAATTTTTTAAGCACCTATTACTGCTACACCTGACATACCATCATATTTAGTTACTGTACTATAAGGGTATACAAATACTCCACCTAATCCAGCAGGCCCAATTGTATATCCTTTAGATGTTGCTAAAGATACATTTTCTTTGGCATGTTGATAAGCCCCGTAAATAGCATATGAAGTACTGCTTGTTGGTACACCTGACACATCAGTTGTTAAATACAACTCAGATATTTTATCATTTACCAAGTTCATTGATATTCCGTACCCTGTAGTATCTACTTTAATATTTGTTCCAGTTGCAGAATATCTTACATATTTATAATTTCCATTTACTTTGTAAGTTTGTAATCCACTTTGGCTTCCGCCTATTATATCATAATTAACAAATCTAACACCGATAACATCAAATGATCTACAAGCTGGTGCAATTTTCCAGTTGCAAGTTAAAGTAACATTATGAACAGATGTTGTTGTAGAAACATTGATTGTTAATGCTTTATAAGTAGTTTCTATTGAATTTGAAGCTCTAGTTGAATTAACTTCATCTTCTTTAATGTTATTGTATTCTTCTTTTGTTAAATATCTTTCATATGTTGTTCCCAAATTCTTATTATAAGTAGATTCAATATACTTAGTATCTGATTTTATATTAGAGTAATCAAATTGTCTTAAATAATCATATTGTTCTTGAGACATACTCATTAAGTAACCTTCTGGATGTGTCTTTAATATATTATTATAATCTGTTTGAGTTATTTTTACGCCTTGATTATTAACAATTATTTTATCAACTGTAGATCCCGATGTTGACCCTTCGATCACTTCAGCTGATACCACTCTAGGTATAAAACAAACTGTAGCAACGGTAGCAATAAATGCCATATTGATTTTTCTTTTTACCACTTTTTTTCTCCTTTCTGAACTCATTATCAAATATTTTGTCATTAATTGCAACCTATAGTGACCGAGATTAAAAACTCTCACTCAGCGAGAACTGAGTGAGAGTCTATGAAAGCGCCTTAATATAAGGTTTTAACTCATTTATCACTTTTTGATAATCTGAGCAATATCCTGTCTCACAAATTAATTCTTTCATTTTAAAATCATAGATATAATCAGATAGTAGTATTTTTTCTTTACCATTAATCGAAAATCTTCTTACCTCTAACAACTTTAAATTAAAATTATAATCGTATTTAGTACTTATATTTTCAGATTCTTTTTCATATATTAATTTTTTTGGCATTAACAAATATTTTAAATGTTTTTCTTCATTAACATAAGTATCTTTATCTTTACTTTTAAAATTTAAACTACTTAATATTTTTATTATTTCATTTCTATTTTTATCTAAAGAATATTCGTCAGTTTTAAAGCTTTTTTTAAAATAGAAAATTTGATTATTGGTAAATCTCTTCATAAAATCTATTTTGGAAGTATACAATTTATCATCGACATATAGTTCTAAGTATAGGCTATCAAGATAATTGAAGTTTACCATGTCGCCTACTTCTTTATTTAGAATTATTTGATCATTTATAGATAACTCTTCATTCTTTACAATATTTATCCTTTTCTTACCATCCATGGCATAGATATTTATTTGGCCTTCTTCAACTGGATTATTATCAACATAAATGTGACCTAGGTTTAGAATATTTTCATAATAAGTATCTATATAGATACCAAAAGATGAATGTACGTTATCACCTGTAAGTCCAACATTATAAACTTTAAATTTATTAAAAGTTGAAACAAAGAATAGAAATAATATTAAGAATAAAACCAAAATTAAAAATATCAATAAAGATATCCTAAGTTTATTCTTTAATTTTTTATTCTTATCTTGAAGTTCATCTATCAATACTTCATATGTATCATCATTTTCATTTATCTTAAATCTTATTAAGTTATTCAATGGTATTTCTAATACTTCTCCAATAACTTTCATCATATCAATATCTGGTAAACTTTTATTAGTCTCCCATCTAGATATTGATTTATCAGTTGTATGAAGTACGGCTGCGATAGTCTTTTGGGTATAACCCTTCTCTTTTCTTTTTGCAGCAAACAAGCTTCCAAAATCTTCATAATTCATTTTAATATTTCACGCTTTCTATTTAATTATTTTATAATTACAATTTTTATTAAATGGGCATCTCAAACAATCTGGATTTTTACTTTTACAAGTGTATCTACCAAAAAGTACTAACTGGAGATGCAACCTATTCCATGACGTTTCTGGAAAAAAATTCTTTAATTTCTTTTCTGTCGAAAGTACATCATCTTCATTTGTTGTAATTCCTAATTTTTTGGATACTCTTAGTATATGAGTATCAACAGGCATTGTAGGAACATTATATATTTCTGCTAAAAATACACTAGTTGTTTTTCTTCCTACACCTGGTAAGCTTTCTAAATACTCTCTGTCATTTGGAACAATACCGTTATAATCTTTAACTAAAGAGTTAGCTAAATCTTTTATATAATGTGCTTTTCTTTTGTATGTTCCTACAGAATGAATTATATTTTCTATATCTAATATATTAGCATTTGCTAACTTATCAAGAGTATCATATTTACTAAAAAGTTCTTTAGTTACTAAGTTTACTCTTTTATCTGTTGATTGAGCAGACAATAGTGTTGCGATTAGTAGTTCATAATCTTTATTATAGTTAAGTTCACATTTTGGATTCTTTATATAATCATCCAATATACTCATCAAATCTTTACTTGTCATAATCTTCCAACCAATTATAATCAAAAATATTAGTTTCTTCTAATCTTTTTTCATCATATCTATTTTTTAAATAATTATCTACATCTTCTTTAGTCTTAAATCCTTTTTTATTCCATTCATGTAATACCTTATCAATATATCTTATAGTGGCAACCCCATTATAATTAGCTTCATCTAATGCACATAAAATAATTTCTTCAGAATATAACTTTTCCATCCATAATTTAATTATTTCTATCTCACTACTAGATAATGGACGACCAAAAAAAGATTCAAATTTACTAAAGATATCTTCTTTAGTTTTTTCTTGTTCTTTTTTTCTTTCAATTTCTTTATGATCGTTATATAAATTATCTAAAGATATTTTGTCTATTATTTTTCCACTATTATCTTTTTCACTAGTTAAATTTATAATTTTTTTATTTAATAATCCATTAAATGCTTCAAGTATTTTTACTTTGTCTAAACTAGTTACTCTTGTTATAATATCTAAATCAAATGTTAAATCATAAGAATTATCAAAATAAGTTAATAATATTAACTCATATAATGAAAGTTCTTTTTTCATAGAATAATCTAATAAATCGGTTGTTATTACTAACTTATAATTGCCCACCCTTAAACACCTCTTTATTATTAACTAAATATTTTTTTAATAATTTATAATCATTTTTTAAATTACCATCTAATATTAAGTTAATAATTTTATTTTCTATTTTGCTAATATATTTATAGTCAACATCCAATATTTCTTTTATTTCTTTACTCTTTATTGCTAATTCATACTTATTTGGTAAATTAAGCTTATCAAACATATTATTTATATCCTTTTTAGAATAGCCAAGTATATTACCTGCTATTTGAGAGATATAAAGTCCATAGTTATATAATATTCTATTATCTATTTTACCTATAGCAAGGACTTCTTTAATCTTTATTATATTCTCCTTTTCACTCTTTGTAAATGAAAAGTCTTTATTAAATTCAAGTTGAGCCCACATTCCATTTATATCATTTATATAAACAATATTATGATAATCTATTCCAAGTACTTTTAATATTTTAGTATCTTTAAGAATACTTAAACCTTTTTTATAATTAGGACTCATTAGTATTTTTGTTAATTCACTTTTAATTCTTTCGTTAGATAATGTGCTAACTAACTTATAATTATCTTTTATAGATTTATATAGAGTACTTTCAATATCAAAATCTAGTAGAGTAGAAAATCTTATTGCTCTTAATATTCTTAATGGGTCATCTTTTAGTTTTCTATTGGCATCTCCAATTATTCTAATAGTTTTACTTTTTATATCGTCAATACCATTTATCATATCAATAATATCTCCATTATAATTCATACATATAGCGTTAATAGTAAAGTCTCTTCTATTAATGTCATCTATTAAATTGTTTATATAATTTATTTCTATTGGTTTTCTGTTTTCATATTTAACATCTTCTCTATATGTTGTAATATCAATATTATATTTTTTTATTTTTAATTTAAAGCCCCCATAGTTATTGGAGTTACCTGTGTTTGGAAAAATTGTATGTAAATCTTTTGGTAATGCATTAGTACAAATATCAACATCATAAGAAATATTTCCTAACAATAAATCTCTTACATATCCCCCAACTATGTAAGCTTCAAAGCCGTTACTTTCTATTTTCTTTAAGATATTTTTTATTATTTTTTCCATAACACTCACAATATAAATTATAACACCCTTTAGTATTTAATTAAACCTTATTTACATTTTTTAGACAAATAATTTATGATTGATATTTTACAAGATATTGTGTATACTTAATTTAGGTAAAGCGAGCAAGTGTGTTTCACTTATACCTATAACTTGCTATAAGTTATCGACCAAAAAAGTCGATGACTTTTTTGATTAGACCAAGATGTATATACAAAATGACTAACCAAAAGGCTACTTTTAATAACTTATACTTAAGCCTTAATTTCATCGTATCATCTCCTCCCAGTAATGAATTAAAACCGAAGTTCCAAAACCCCCTGATAGTTTGGTGATACAAGCCACAACTCCTGCTCGCTTGGCTATATATCCTAATTCAGTAATCAAGAAAAGTCAAGAAAAAACGTTCGCCTTTTTTCGACAATCAATCGACAATTTAAAAGAATGTTTCAGATAAATGAACATTCTATTATTTTTGGCAATTAGGATCTCCCAATTTTAACAGTTTCAACTTTTTTAACTCATTGATACTTATAAAATTGGCTCCTTGTTCATGTATTGACTTTCTATACAAATTTATGATTGATATTTTACAATTTATTGTGTATACTTAATTTAGGTAAAGCGAGCAGGTGTGTTTCACTTATACCATTATTGTGAATAAGCTATCGACATAGTCGATGGCTTTTTTGATTAGACCAAGATGAATATACAAAATGACTAACCAAAAGGCTACTTTTAATAACTTATATTTAAGCCTTAATTTCATCGTATCATCTCCTCCCAGTAATGAATTAAAACCGAAGTTCCAAAACCCCCTGATAGTTTGGTGATACAAGCCACAACACCTGCTCGCTTAGTTATATATCCTAATTCAGTAATCAATAAAAGTCAAGAAAAAACGTTCGCCTTTTTTCGACAATCAATCGACAATTTAAAAGAATGTTCCGGATAAATGAACATTCTTTTATTTTTGACAATTAGGACAGAAGTAAGTACTCCTTCCACCCACTTTAATTCTTTCTATTTTAGAATTGCATGTAGGACAAATAGTTTTCCTATGAACACACAAGTACTCTTGATAACTACCATATACTCCTAGGCTAGATGTATAACTTTTAATAGTAGTACCACCACATTCAATTGCTTTTGATATTATTGAATTAGATGAATCAATTATTCTATCTGCTTCATCTTTAGTAATATCACAAGCTTTTTTTAATGGATTAATATTAGATGAAAATAACACTTCATCAGCATAAATATTGCCTAATCCACTTATTATAGTTTGATCAAGTAAAACAGTTTTAATAGGTATCTTTTTATTTTTAAAATTATCTAATAAATAAGTAGAAGATAATTTATTTGATAATGGTTCAATGCCTTGCTTAGATATTTCTTTAGTAGTATATAGTTCTTCTTTATTAATAAGAAGCATCTTACCAAATTTTCTAGTATCATGATATCTTAATGTACTTGAGTCATCAAAATAGAATATAATATGTTCATGTTTTTCAATAGGTAAATTTTTATCTTTAATAAAATATTTGCCTTCCATTCTTAAATGAGATAATAAATACTTATTATTAGTTTCAAATATTAACCACTTACCTATTCTTTTTATATCTATAAATTCATCATTAATAAGGTTTTCTTTAAAATAGTTAAGATCATTTTCTATTATACCAGGATAAATTATATCTATACTAGTTATCTTTTTATGAATAATTCTTTTTAGAAGCGTTCTTCTAACTGTTTCTACTTCAGCTATTTCTGGCATAATTACCTACTTTGCTTCATACCAGTTAATACCATAATCTACTTCAGCTTTTAATGGTACACTTAGTTTATAGACATTTTCCATTTCTTCTTTAACTATTTTACTAACCAACTCTAATTCTTCTTTTTTAGTATCAACAAGTATTTCATCATGTACTTGTAAAATCATTTTACTTTGAATATTTAATTCTTTAAATTTATTATAAATGTTAATCATAGCAAGTTTCATAATATCAGCACTTGTTCCTTGAATTGGAGTGTTTAGAGCCATTCTTTCTCCCATTTGACGAACCATAAAATTAGAATTTTTTATTTCATCTATCTTTCTAACTCTTCCAAACAGTGTTTTTACATATCCTGTTTCTTTAGTAGTTCTAATGGTATCATCCATATATTTTTTTACACCTGGATATAATTCATAATATTTTTTTATAAATTCATCGGCTTCACTTTTACTTATATTTAAGTTTTCCCCTAAACCATAACCACTGATACCATAAATAATCCCGAATATAACTGCTTTAGCAGTAGAACGCATATTCTTTGTTACGTCTTCAAGTGGTACACCATATATATCACTAGCTACTTTACGATGGATATCTTCTCCATGAATAAATGCATCTTTTAATTCTTTTGAGTCACTAATATGAGCCATAAGTCTTAATTCTATTTGGGAGTAATCACTACTTAAAATATAATCATTTTCTGGAACAAAAGCAATTCTTACTTTTCTTCCTAACTCTTCTCTTACAGGAATATTTTGTAAGTTAGGATCCATACTTGATAGTCTACCAGTTCTTGTAAGTGTTTGATTAAATATAGTATGTATTTTACCATCACTTAAGATATAACTTCTTAAACCATCTAAGTAAGTACCTTTAATCTTAGTAAGATTTCTATATTCAAATATTTTATTAATAACAGGATGAACATCTACAAGTTTTTGAAGTGTCTTAACATCAGTTTTATATCCACTTCTATTCTTTATACCTTTACCTAGTTCAAGTTTATCAAATAAGACTTCTCCTAGTTGTTTAGGACTAGCTATATTGAAAACACATCCAGTTAAGTTAAATATATCTCTACTGACTATATCTATCTTTGCTTCAATATCTTTAGTCATTTTTTCTAAAATTGAGTCTTCTACTTTAAATCCAGTTAATTCCATATCAGTTAATACTTCTATTAAAGGCATCTCTATTTTATTGAATAAATACATATGATCTTCTTTTTCAAGTCTTTCTTTAATTATTTCATAAACATTAAAGATAAATTTACTCTTTTTAGAACATACACTTTCTAAGTTTTCAAACTTACTTTTCTTAAATAAATCATAATATGTAACTTCATATCCCATGCTACTCATAAGAACACCAATGTCATCTTTTATATTGTAGTTAAGAAGATAAGCGGCAATCATCAAATCAAAATTACAGTTAATCTTTCCTAATTTAACTAGATGTTTCTTTAAATCATAAGTGATTATTTCTTTATTTTTAATTAAAGGAAGTACTTCATTAATTAATTCTTTCTTAATATAGTATGTATTATTTTTATCTGTTATAGACATACCGAGTATTTCTCCAATATGATAGTTACTATCAGATACTTCTAGATAAATTGATATAAAGTTATCAAGTATTAGTTCATCAACATTATTTATAGTTATAAAACTAGTATCAACTTTTTCTTCTCTTTTATATCTTTTTAAGAAGAAGAAAAATTCTAATTCATCATATAATTTCAATAACTTATCTATGTCTGGTCCAAGGTATTTAAAATCTTCAAAATTACAATCAAGTGGTACTTCTCTATAAATAGTAGCTATTTTTTTACTCATATAAGCGCTTTCTTTATCTTCAGTTAAGTATTGTCTTATTTTAGGAGTTAATTTATCTAGATTATTATATACTCCATCTAAATCTTTATATTCTTGTAATAATTTCAATGCTGTCTTTTCGCCAATTCCCCTAACGCCTGGAATATTATCGCTTTTATCTCCCATCAGTGCTTTTAAATCAATAATTTTAATTGGATCAATTCCATAGTCTTCAATAAACTTAGATTTATTATATCTAATATTACCTACTTGTTTTAATAATTTAACTTCCGTTTCATCACTAATTAGTTGAAGTAAATCTTTATCACTAGAAATAATAACTGATTCGTATTTAGGGTCTTTCTCAGCCATATTTACAACTGTACCAATAATATCATCAGCTTCATATGGTTCCATTTCAACATGCTTTATTCCCATTACATCAAGAATATCATGAGCAAGTTTCATTTGAATTTTTAATTCATCCGGAGTAGACTCACGACCTTCTTTATAAAAATCGTATTCTTGTTTACGAAAATTTTTCCCTATATCAAAAGCTACACACATATACTCAGGTTTTTCTTGATCTATTATTTTGTTAATCATATTAGTAAATCCAAATAAGGCATTGGTTGGTACTCCTTTACTACTTTTCATAATTTGACCAGAATGGATAGTAGCATAGAATGATCTAAACATTAAATTATTACCATCAACTAAGATAACTTTTGTCATTTTTTCACCTTCTCTTTACCACCTAATTATATCATATTTTTTTCAAGTTTTAAGAATATACTTTATTAGGATGTGATGTAATGCTAAATTTAATAGCAATTATTAAAGGAATGCTATTTTTTACTGGTAGTTATGGGGTTAATGTTTTCTTACCTCCACTTGAAAAAGAAGAAGAAGAAATGTTAGTTGATAAGATGCTAGAAGGAGATAAGGAAGCTCGTAGTAAATTAATTGAACATAATTTAAGACTAGTTGCTCATATAGTAAAAAAATTTGATAATAAAGGAACAATTAGTGATGATCTTATAAGTATTGGTACTATTGGATTAATCAAGGGAATTGATACATATAAGAAAAATCCTACTACTAAGATTACTACTTATGCAGCAAGATGTATTCAAAATGAAATACTTATGCACTTTAGAGCTAGTAAGAAAAATCAATATACAGTTTCTTTGAATGACTCAATTGGATTTGATAAAGAAGGAAATGAAATTAATTTAGAAGATTTAATAGAAGATAAACAACCTGATATCATAGATACTATTCATAATAAAAATAATATTGAATTATTAATTAAATATTTAAGTATTTTATCGCCTAGAGAAAAAGAAATTATTATCAAAAGATATGGCCTTAATAATAAGAAAGACATGACCCAAAAAGAAATAGCTAAAGAATTAAATATATCTAGAAGTTATGTTTCTAGAATAGAAAAAAGAGCTTTAACTAAAATATTAAGAGAATTTATTAAAAGTAAGAATAATCTGTAGTTTCCAAATATTATAACAAGAAAAAAGCATATAAGCATTTGCCTACATGCTAGTTTCTTTTTTTTTCTTCCAAATAACAATGCTAGTTATTCCTGCAATGACTATTATAGAAAGTACAACAATAATTACAGTGCGATTATTATCATTTGCTGTTTTTTTATTGTTAAGAATATCACTATTAGTTGAAGAATCTTTTTCTTTACGAGTAACATTTAATGTATACACTCTCGAACTTTTATCTTCAGCTTTAACTACTATTTTAAAGACATTTTTTCCAACATTTAAAGAATGGTTACCTATTCCGGTAATTGTTGCCTTATTGTTTTCACTTTCTGCTTTTATATCAAGTGAAGATATTTCATAATCCACTTCGATGTTATAAGTTAGGATTTCTTTACTAAATTTAATGTCCCCTGAACTTAAACTAATTGATGACAAATAATTATTATTTGACTTTTTTGATGTGTTAGTACTTTTATTTTTTGATGATATGATATTTTTTTCATTAGTTATCGTTTTGTTTACAAATTTAATTGTTTTTGATGCATCATCAGTACTGATATCTTTATCTCCATCAGTAGCAACTATATTTGTAAGTGTTATTTTCGTAGTTTCATCTTTTATTAAAGATTTGTTTTTAAACTTCATTTCCATTATATTTGACTTGTTTGCAACACCAGTATTTTTATAAAGTACAAGTGAAGCTCCTTGAGTTAAATCAAAGTGTTTTAGTGCTTTTACAGATGATAATTCTATTTTATTTGAATCATAATTTAAATTACCTACTAAGCCACATAATCCTTTACATGCTCCTGAAAAGTCAACCATATTATCAACTTGAAGATAAAGTGTTATACTCTCATTAAAAGTATCATCTCCTATAATATTTGCTTCAAAACCACTTGCATTAACATTGGTTGCAAATGCAAAAACGGAAAGTAATAAAATTAAATTTAATAATACTTTTTTCACTATTTAACCTCCTGAATTTTAGCTACATCTCTACTAATTTTTACTAAATCAGTTATACTTACACTTCCTGAATCAGTAATATTTCCAGCTGTTTCATAAACTCCAGTTAATTTTTCGTTACCTGCCAAATGTCTTTTAATTTTAGCTAAATCCGTAACTGAAATATTACCATCTCCAGTTACATCACCTTTTACTACAACATCTAAATCAAGCACATTTTCATCATATTCATTTACTACTCTTGCTATCATTCCAGTTCCAATTTTACCGTTAATCTCTGTTGTTCCATTTGTATCAAATATTTTAACTTTACCATTATCTTTAATATCAACATTTTTAGTAAAATCTTCTACATTGGTATTTTTACTAATATTTTTGATTAAATCATTAACATTATCTACAAAATATTTTGTTAAATTTTGAAAGAAATCTTTACTATCCACAAATGTAACATTAAATCCTCCTTGAATAGTAGAATTTTCTGAAGAGAATTTTTTTAATTCACAATATAAATATACATCAATTGATTTTACATTTTTATCTATCTTTTTATCATATTTTAATACTGCTGTACCACTATTTAAATCTTTACCTTTAAATTTTACTTTTTCACATTTATTGTTACCATTTGGATTTTCATTATTATAATTTAAAGAAGTACAATAATCAAATTCATAATATGTGTTTTCTTCAAAACCAAGTCCAGAAACAGAAAATTCTATTTGACTATTCCTTGTGGCAATATATGATAAATCACTAGTTTTTAAATATAAATTCTTTTTATTTGCCTTTAAACTTACATTAGCTAATGTTGGAGAATTAACTATATATATAACTGGAGCGTCTACATATAGTATTTCATCACCTTTTTTTAATGTTAACTTATATACAGGATTAATATAATTTTTATTATTATCTACCTTAAATAATAAACCAATTGTATTTAATAAAAAACCTGTTACTTTACCTGTTTTTAAGGTTACTTCATAGTTTCTTGAATTGTTACTTTCATTAAAGTTACCATATTCTAAAATATACTCATAAGTTTCATCATTGTTAAGATTACTTCCCATATATCTTAGAAAAATTGAATTATACTTTGTAAATACATCTTTATTTGTGTCATATATTCCACTATTAAAGAAGTAGTTTCCATCTCCTCTAAACACAGATAGATTTTTTTTACCATTTTCAAAAAATATATTAGAACTAATATAAGCATCTTTACCTACAGAGTTGTATTTGTATTCTTGCTTTGTCACTGCATTATCTACATCAACATAGAATTCATATAATTCTCCATTTTCATCTTTATTTAATTCTAATGCTAAGCCATCCAATTCTATTTGATAACCATTATTTAATAATAGGCCATTAACATTTAATTTTTTATTATATATTGTATTGTTAGCTTGCTTGACACTGATTGTTATTTGATAATCTTTATCTAAATATTTATTCCCATTAATATTCAATGATAATGTATTATTATCATTATGATAATTACTATTAATAATATAATATTCTTTGTATTCCAAGTCAGATTTTTTTATTTTTTTGTTCAGATAATTAGTATAGAAAAGATTATATGAATAACTTTGTAAATTTTCATCTTCATTTAAAATAATTTGAAAATAATCATATGTTTTTGTTCCATCATTGTATTTTATCTTTGGTTGAATTTGAATACCTTGAAGTTCTACGTTAATATTAAAGCTACTAGATCTTAGAGTAGGATAATATTTTACTTCTACCCCTTTTTTAAGTTCACTACCACTATAAATTAAATTACTTTGTAATCCATCGCCATTTACTACATAACTAGCATCATCAATTAAATTTTCTCCTGTTAATTTTAAAGAAATAGTTTGCTTGTTATTTAAATATATATTTTTATAACCATATTCATCTTTAGTCTCAAAATTATTATCACCTTGATTAATATCACTAATAATAACTTTACTGTTTTTAATTTTATCAAAATGGTCTATCTTAACATTTATTGCTTTTGATGTATATACTTTATTGCATTCCCAGTTATCGCAAACTTTAATATTATAAGTTAGAATTCCATTTGAATCATCTAAATAATGAAAATATAATTTTGTTTTATCTTGATATGAATCATCATACATAAAACCAATCGAATATTGTTTGTTTTCAAGTTTAATATAATAATCTTTAGACTCTTCAATATTTTCAAGTTTCAAATCCAAATAAACACCATCATAGTTATCAATAATAAAATTATTATTATCATCAAGCTTTGCTTTTTTATTTCCTTGATAAATATCACTAGTCTTAATATTAGGTGTATTAATTTCTTCTGCTTCTACTTGAAAAATAAAAGCAAAATTTTGCATTATTAAGCCTAAACAAATAATTGCATTTAATATCTTCTTTAACATAATACCACGCTCCTTGTTCTTAAAAAGAATTAAATGTGTTGTTTTAATCATCAATAATAATAATAATATTCATAATCAAAAAATTAATATTCTTGATGACTAAAAAGTACTATTTTTACTTACATGTTAAATGTATCATTAATTAATTTTAAAGTCAATATGTATTAAGTCATAGGTTATGTTTCAAAACAAGAAAATTATAAGAAAAAAGACAAGATTTATAAATCGATTTATAATTATTTGAAACAAAAATAGTAGAAAGTAAGTTTTGCCTGCGGATTTTATATCATTAATAAAAAATTGTAAAAAATGATGTAGAAAAATAATTTGTAAGTTTTTAATGCAAGTTTTAATTGTAATAAAGTTAATATTATGATAGGATAAATAACCAAGGAAGCGGGTACAAAATGAAATATATATGGACTAAATATAATTTAATGGATCAAATAGATTTATTAGAAAGATTAAAAAAAGGAAAAAGTAATCAAGAGAGAGCTGAAATTAATAGAAATATTAGATCTATAGAAGATTTTATACAAGAATTAGAAGTCTTAGGAGAATTTGCATCAACTAAGGAATGTTTAGAATCTAATTCTATATATTTGAAAACACATTCATTTTTAGTTGAAGATATTAATAGTGCTAAATATAATGAGACATTTCTATTTCCTTTTGAATTAAAAGAAAACAAAGAAAAATTTAGTAAAGATGCAATACTTAGTATGACACATGATTTTTACAAATCATTTGATAAAGAATTCTTTAAAATATTTAATGAAATATTCAAAGAAAGATATACTAATGTAACATTCGGAAATATGGCTGATGATATTGTTGAAGCTTGTACATTTGGAATACCTTATTTTAATAAAGTTTACATGAAAATCAGGCAATCAGAAGGTTTAGTTCCAATATACTCTAGTATACATGAGTATGCTCACGCTATAGCATTTACTATGAATCATTTTAATTTAATGTCAGATAAAAAGCTTTTCTTAGAAGAATCGTATTCTCTATTTTTTGAATTATTACTTACAGATTTCTTAGCAAAAAAACAAAAGTTGAATCATGTTTATGACTATGCTTACAGCATTTTTGGTGACAATATTTCTCTTGCTTATGATGCGAATGAAATGATTAATTTAGCAAAGTTATTTGATGAAATTGGATGTAAAAAGAATAAAATATTTAAAAGAGAAGCTTTAAAAAGATTTAACTATGATAGCGAGTATATTGATTTTATTAACTCAAACATTTTAAAATACACAATTCCTAACTTATTTGGATATCTTGTAGCAATTGAGTTATATGAACTATATAAATTTGATCGTGAAAAAGCTATTTATGTATTAAAAAAATTAATGATGTTAAATAATTTAACTGAATTAGAATATTATAAAGAAATGAAAAAATTAGGAATACATCCTAATTCTCATGTTTCAGATTACGTAAGTGACTTACAAGATAAACTTGAAAGAAAATAATTACTCTACTGTAACTGATTTAGCTAAATTTCTTGGTTTATCTATTTCACAACCACGTATTTTAGCAATTTCATAACTTAAAATTTGAAGTGGTATAATAGCTACTAAACTTTGAGTTAATGGTGATACTTTAGGTATCACTATTTTTTTGTCATAGAAGTCTCCTTCTATATCATCACAAGTTATAAATAACACATAAGCATCTCTAGCTTTAACTTCTTTAATGTTACTAATGGTTTTTTCTGCTATTAACTCTTCTGTACATACACTTATAACTGGTATACCTTCATTAATTAAAGATATTGTACCATGTTTTAATTCTCCTGCAGCAAAAGCACTACAATTTATATAAGAAATTTCTTTAAGTTTTAAAGCACCTTCCATACATAATGCATAGTCAGTAAGTCTACCAATAAAGAAAGCATTTTCATATTTTGCAATATATTCTGCTGCTTCTCTTAAATCGATATTTAAAATTTCTTTAATTGCATCAAGTGTACCATCTAATTCCTTTAATAATTCTAAATTGTTAGATAACTTTATAGCTATTAATATTAATAATAATAATTGTCCTGAATAAGCTTTAGTTGTTGCTACTGATATTTCTGGTCCTGCTTTTATATATAAAGTTTTGTCAGCTTCACGAGAAATACTAGAACCAACTACGTTAACGATAGCAAGAGTATCTACTCCTTCGTTTTTAGCTTTACGAAGAGCCGCTAATGTATCTGCAGTCTCTCCACTTTGACTAATTAATATAACAAGTTCATCTTTATTATAAAAAATTTTATCATAACGATATTCACTTGCTACATATACTTCAACTGGAATATTTGCATATTCTTCAATTACTCTTTTACCAACTAGTCCAACATGGTAACTACTACCACATGCTACTATATGGATTTTATTATACTTATTAAAATCTGGCATAGTATTTTTGAAATTGTTGTTTTCAACATAATAATTTAGAGTATCAACAAATACTTTTGGTTGTTCATTAATTTCTTTAATCATATAGTGATCATATCCATTAAGCATTGCTGATTCAGGACTTCCTTCAAATATTTTTTCTTCTTTTTCAATCTTATTTAAATCTTTATCATAGATAGTTATCGAATCTTTAGTTAATGTAGCTATTTCACCATCATCTAATAAATAATATCTGTTAGTATATTTTAAAATTGCTGGTACATCACTGGCAATAAAGTTTCCATTATCGTTATGAGCAATTATTAATGGACTACCAAGTCTTGCAGTATATAAAGTACTATCATCATCACTACAAATAATACCTAAAGCATAACTTCCCCTAACTTCATCTAATGTTTTCTTAATAGTTTCTAAAATATTACCATTATAATTGTAATCAAGAAGTGCTGCAATTATTTCAGTATCTGTTTCACTTTTAAATGATACCCCATTTCTAAGTAATTTGTCTTTTAATTCCAGATAGTTTTCAATTATACCGTTATGTACTACTGTAAATTTTCCACTAACATGGGGATGAGCATTTGTAACACTTGGTTTACCATGCGTTGCCCATCTTGTATGTCCTATTCCTAAATAAGTATCTTCATCATAATTGATTAGCTTATCTAAGTTTGCAATCTTTCCTACTTTCTTCTTTACTTCAACCATTCCATTTTTATAGTAAGCTACTCCAGCACTATCATATCCCCTGTATTCCAAAAATTTTAAACCGTTTAAAATAATAGGTAACGCTTTTTCTTTACCTACATATCCAACTATTCCACACATTTTAATTTTCCTTTCCTTAATATACTTTTTGTTGTAATCTTAGATTTTACATTTTGTAGTATATTTAACGAATAAACCTTATCCGTAGTAGCATCCGCTGATAATTCGACAACTACTATCCTCGTCAACCATTACTGGTCCATGCGCTCAACAATACAGCTACAACCCTTCTTAGTATTGTCTAAGATGATTATAGCACATTTTTATATAAAAAGAAAATAGGCTATTTTTTAGCCTATTAACATCCTGTAGTTTTAAATGATTTTGTATATCCTACTTGAATACCTTGATCGTCAACTGCGTACATTGTAATACGATAATAAGTACAACTATCTAGGTTAGAATATGTCATTGTTGGTGTAGATTGACAAGCGCTTAAATCGCTAACATCGTCCATTTTGAATTTGTAACAGCTTAGTCCATTTGTTCCCTTAGTAACGTCTCCAGTTACAACTAATGAGTTTGTTGTAGATGTAGCTGTTAAACTATTTATTAAAGGTGCTCCACTATAAAGATCTAAGTATACATTACAACTAACTTTACTAGTAGCTGAAACTGTTATATATCCACCACTATAAGTAATTGTGTCACTAGTCTTAGCCCCTGATGAGTTGTAGCAAGCAGTTGTATAATTTGCATTAGTTGAAATTATATATGATTTATTTGTTGGAATTGACTCAACTTCTTGATAAATACTTCCGCCAAGAGCAGTTTGAACAAATACTTTTACTGTTATATCAGAATCATTTACTTTATTAAAGAATGCTTGACAAGAATTTCGTGTAGTTGTTGAAACATTGAAAGTTTTTAACTCTTGATTATATGTAACTGTTGCAGCTTTAGCGCAATAATAACCTGTGTATTCATAACCGAATGCTGGGATTGAATCTATTTCACGATAGTTTTTACCTTCATGAACTATTCCCCCATTTTCGTCCTCTATCATTATTGAAACTTCTACATCAGCTTCAGCAGTTTTATTATAGTAGAATCTACATGTTACTTTTTTATCACTTGTTAGTGAATATAAATTATTTTCAACATCATAAGTATAATGACAAGCGTCACTTTGGTTTTGTGTACAAGTTTGAGTACAGTCAACATGATCTAATGAAAATCCTACTTGGGGTATTCCATATACTCTTTTGTATTCTTTAGTTGAATCACTTAAATTATTTGATTGTCTATATATTACTATTGCTAAATCTCCATTACCATTATCAAAATTTCCTACTTTATTAGAGATAATAGGAAATGAATATGCGCCATTATAAAATGCTAAAACCATGCTTATGCCTGTAAAAAATAAGACAACAAAAACACCAACTACTATTGGTAGTTGTTTTTTATTTTTCTTAGATAGGTTTTTGTAATAATTTTTTATTTTTTCAAGCATCACATAATCCTCTTTCATTTATGGATATTTGCCTATCCTTCTATTAAATTATAGTATAAAATCAACCTCTTGTAAATACAAAAATCGACAAAATAAAAAGCAACTCTTTAAAAAAGTTGCTTCTGCCTGAGAAATCCCGTACTTAACATACGATTAGAACATTCGCGGTAATTGCTTGGCTCGATATATCTCAAAGGTCTTCTAAACAAATTATAACATATAACCTTTGAATTTCAAAGAAAAATGTTGATTATTTTAAACTTTTTTCAAAAATAAAAGTGGGTACCCCAGGCGAGATGAATTCTCACATACTAATAAGTTTGCTTACTGGCTTTGCCAACACATCGTTACTCCTTCCCAAGTACCCAACTGATATAATTATATCACAATTTTTCTAAAATAATACCCCTATTTTTCTTTTTCGCATTCTTTGTACTCCGATATATATAATTGACAGATATATTCAATTGCACTGTAACTATACTTATATATAATATTTTTAGAATATTTAAATTGATAACAATAATCTTGATTACTTTTTAAATTTTTTCTTTTACATATATCCTGAAATTTTTTGGAACTAAATCCATGATTTTTTCCTAATGATATTTCTAATATTTCTTTTATTTTTATTACCATTTCACTTGTCGTATAAGGATGAGTTTTATCAATTTCTTTAGGCACATTAATTATAGTAGCTTTTTTATTAGCACGTTTAGATAATATGTATTTGACATCCGCTTCTGATTCTTTCTTCGTAGCAACTAGTTTTAGTGTTAGAGATAACGAATCATCAGATTTTATTTTAGATATTATTTCATTATAAGACAATAAGTTTGCTGGATTTAACAGCAATGAAGAAGCATTATTATAATCAACAGAATTCACTAAAGCTACAAATGGGGTAATTTTCTCATTTAAATTATAGTATAAAAAATGGTTCTTAAAAAAATTATTGTAATTTGTAAGACATCGTTGAAATGCTGGAGATAATTCATAATCATACTCTGGCAATATTAAATGAGTCGCTTTATTTCTAATGTTTTTAATAAAAAGTATATTATTTTTTATTTTATCTGTTTTACTTGTAAATACTTTTTCAACACATTCATCTAATCCAATAGTTCTATTAAATTTATTCTTATAATTAATTGCTTCTATATTCATCTGAGTTTCAATCAAATAAGCCTTTAGTAACAATTCCCAAGCATTGCAGATAAAAAAGCAAAAGCCTTCTGTTCTATAACTTAATGTTGGCTTATTTATAATTTCGATAGCCATTAGATATGCTTCTTCTGATTTGCCTAGAAGTGCATTAATATATTTTTTTAATTCATCATTTGTCATAAATTTTCACTTTCTTTAAATCAGAATTTATGGTAGTATTTCTCATTTTTTTTAACGATGGATTATGATTAAATAATTGAACTGGAAATTTAGAAATATATGTTTTACTGACGCTTTTAACTTTACTTGATAATTTGTTTTTATCTAAATTGTATTTTTTCCAAAACATATTAGCTACATAGTCAGCCATTTGAACATCTCTGTTATCTTTGGAATCCAAATATTTAACCGATACTTTTAAATTCATTAATTCAAATTCCCACGCTAAAAAAGTTTCTAGATCTTTAAGAGTCTTTACCGAAGTATTACGATTATCTACTCTGAGTTCAATATCACATGTATCTAACTCGGTAATATTACATTTAAATAAATATTTAATTAAATTTTTAACAAAAAAATTATAAGCAACATTTTCAGATGCTCCGAACTGATTCAGATTATCTTTGTCTACTATAATTGCTATTGGTATAACATGATTTAAAGAATAAAGTTCATTTATAAATAAAGCTTGTTGATTAATATTTATCTTAGAAGATTTTAATTCAACATTTTTATTAATAGGAATGTTTTTTCTTATTTTAACTTCCTTTTCTACTCTTTTATGTGCTGAAGTAACTCTATGAAGTTCTTGAGTTAGGAAACCAGCAATTATAAAGAATCTTTCATTTTTTAAATGCATTGCACCTGATTCATCTAGTACTATATAAGTTTTCATAGCTAAATAAAAGTCCTTTCTATCAATCTTTCATTTAACTAACTTCCTAAACAATTTTAACATTTTTTTACAAAATAAAAAACCCCAAATTGGGGAATTATTCGCTATCTGGTGGCTCCAGCGGGAATTGAACCAGCGACACAAGGATTTTCAGTCCTCTGCTCTACCGACTGAGCTATGAAG
>CAKOMQ010000004.1 GCA_934096715.1 uncultured Bacilli bacterium | reverse complement strand
TTAATTGCAAGTGGAAACTTATGGCAAAGTGGACTAGAAGGAGATGGCTATAGATATACAGGAAGTGGCGCAGTAGGAACTAGCACTAATCCAAATAACTTTATATGCTTTGGTACAAATAACAAATCAGAATGTACAGCAAATCAAGATAAATATATGTATCGTGTATTAGGAGTATTCTCAGATGCAAATGGAGAAAATCATGTTAAATTAATCAAATATAAACAATTGGTATCAACTACATGGAATTCGACAAATGCAGATGTAAATTGGGAAGGTAGTACATTATATACAAGTTTAAATGGTTCTGGATTCCTAACAAACGCAACATATGATTACTTACAAAATACAAAATGGTCAAATAAAATAGAAAATTGGACATGGAGTGCAGTAAACACAAAAACATATGAAGATCAAACTAATAATTCAAATTATTATTATTCAACAACAAAAGGAATATATTTAAATGAGATGCATAAAACATCATCAGAAGCTCTATGTAAGACTAGTGGAGGAACAGCAATAAACTGTAATGGAGGAGCATGGACAAATCCTATTGCTAAAATAGGTTTAATGTATGCAAGTGATTATGCATTGTCATTAGGGTCAAGTGCTTTAGCACTAACAGGACAATCAAATGCAAGTACATTAAAAACAGGCTGGATGCACCCAAGCAATAATGATACAACTAAGTCTCAATATGAATGGACACTTTCTCGTTCTGGGGCTGGCGGTGACTTCCGTGCGTGGTTTGTGTATAGCGACGGTAGCGTGCGCGACAGCAGTTTGCCTTACTCCGATGGCGTGCGCCCAGTCTTCTATCTTACATCGAATCAAGCATATTTGAGCGGAAATGGGTCACTTGGCGATCCGTTCATGCTAGAGTAAGGCTTCGGGTAACAGACAAATAAAATACCGACAATGAGTCGGACTTAAAGATCGGTGATAGCCGATTTTTTTCGTTATAAAGAGTCTCTTGACAATTGAATAGATATTCAATTATAATAATATTAGTTGAATAGACATTCAATTATAGGAGATAATATGACTAAGAAAGAATTAATATGTGATTGTAATATAATACATGAAAGTGCTGTTAAAAAGGCTTTAGAGAATAAACCAAAAGATAAAGAACTTTATAAGTTATCAGAATTATTTAAAGTAATTGGAGATCCTACTAGGATAAAAATATTATGGGCACTTGATAATCATGAAATGTGTGTATGTGATATAGCGAATGTTCTTAATATGACTAAGTCTTCGATATCTCATCAATTGGCGGTTCTTAGAGATAATGGAATAGTAAAAAATAGAAAAGATGGAAAAGAAGTATACTATACATTAGATGATGAACATATTAAAGAGCTTTATGAATTAGGTTTAGTTCATATCTATCATAAAATGGAAGGGGAAAAGAATGAAGAAATATAAATATAATATAAATAATCTAGATTGTGCTAATTGCGCTAGAGAGATAGAAGAATCTCTAAATAATAATAAAGATTTTAATAATGTTATTGTTAATTTTAATACTTGTAAACTAAGTTATGAGTCAGAAAAAGAATTTAGTTTAGAAGAATTAAACAAACTAGTTAAAAGTATTGAACCAAATAGTTATTTAACTAGCATAAATGATGATGTTATAAAGGATAAAGAATATCATTTAAGTATCTTTATTATTGGTATTCTAGTTGGATTACTTGCTTATTACTTAAATATCCCTGATATGGTTAAATGGATCCTATATATAATATCTTATAGTTTACTTCTATATAGAACTACTACTAATGCAATTAAATTATTAGTAAATGGTAATGGTATAAATGAAAATGCTTTAATAACTATTTCTTGTCTTGGTGCTTTATTGATTGGCGAAGTAGTTGAAGGTATTATGGTAATTGGTCTATACACAATAGGTAAGATATTAGAAGAAAAAGCTATTAATAATTCTCGTGCTTCTATTAATGAACTTATGGATATTAAAGAACCATATGCTTATTTAACAAGTGGAGAGAAAATATCTGTTGAAAATGTAAAAGTAGGTCAAGAAATAGTTGTTAAAAAAGGAGAAAAAATACCAGTTGACGGAATTATTGTAAAGGGTAGTAGCGAGTTAGATACATCAAGTCTTACTGGAGAAAGTGAACTCTTAAGTGTAGATGTCGGGGATAATGTTTTATCTGGAAGTATTAATATGGGAGATATTCTAGTAGTTAAAACTACTAAAGAATTTAGTGATTCAACTGTTGCTAAAATACTAGAACTCTTAGAAAATGCTACTGATAAGAAGGCTAAAACGGAAACGGTTGTTTCCAAAATCAGTAAAATATATACTCCTGTAGTGTTAATTCTTGCTATAATTATTACTATATTACTACCATTTATTGTTGATATTACATTTACAGAAAGTTTTTATAGGGGACTAACATTCTTAGTTATATCATGTCCATGTGCTATTGCAATATCTATACCACTATCTTACTTTACAGGTATTGGTGTAAGTAGTAAAAAGGGTATCTTAATTAAAGGAAGTAATTATTTAGATAACTTAAGTAATGCTAAGAATATTATTTTTGATAAAACAGGTACTTTAACAAATGGAACATTTACAGTATCTAAAATAGATATATTTACTGATAAGTATACTAAAGATGAAATAATAGATATTTTAATTAATGGAGAAAAATATTCTACTCATCCAATAGCAAAATCAATATTAAAACTAAAAGATAATTATAAAGAACTAAAAGTAAAAGATTATAAAGAAATAGAAGGTATGGGAATATCTTATAAAGTAGGTAATAAATCTATCTTAATAGGTAATAGTAAACTATGTAAGTGTAAATGTGATGCATCACTTCATTTAAATATAAATAATGAACATATTGCATCTCTTACTATAGATGATGGTATAAAAGATCATGCAAAAGAAACTATTGGGTACTTAAAGAAAAATAATATTAAAACATATATGTTTACTGGAGATAAAAAAGATGTTGCGTTAAGTATCGGTAAGAAACTAGGAATAGATGAAATTAAATATGAAATGTTACCAACAGACAAATACAAAAATTATGAAAATGTTAGTAAAGATGGAGATTTAACTATATTTGTTGGAGATGGAATAAATGATGCACCTGTTTTAAAAAGAGCTGACATAGGCATATCACTTGGTAATATTGGTACAGATTCAGCAATTGAAGCTTCTGATATAGTGTTAATGAAAGATGAACTAGATAGAATTCCTTTAGCTATAAGAATATCTAAATATACTAAAAAGATAATTAAAGAAAATTTAATATTTGCTATGAGTGTTAAATTAATAATTCTAATTCTTAGTGTTATTGGCCTTGCTAATATGTGGGGAGCAGTATTTGCTGATACAGGTGTAACTCTTTTAACTATTTTAAATACTCTAAGAATAATGAAACACTTTAAAGATGAATAAAATTTGAAAATTACAAAAGAATACTTTGTAATTTTTTTTCTTTGGAGTTATACTTATGACAAGTGTTATATATGGTGTTTATATTCTGAGTGCAGTAAAGAAAACTACGGAAGAATATATTATAAGAAAAAGTGGTATTAACGCTAATCTAGTAGCAAATTATACATTTAGTATACAATAAAAAATATTTTAAATAGAAAGTAAGGTTAATATGAAAAAGGTTATTGAAGTTAATAATTTAATAAAAGAATATAAAGGAAAGAAAGCAGTAGACAATTTATCATTCTATGTTTATGAAAATGAAATACTTGGGTTATTAGGGCCTAATGGTAGTGGAAAGTCTACAACGATTAATTGTTTATTATCACTTCTTAAGTATCAAAATGGCGAAATAAAAATATTTGGTAAACCTATGGAATCGGATAGTTATGATATAAAAAGAAATATTGGAGTAATATTTCAAGATGTCGCAGTATTTGATGAACTAAGTGTCTATGATAATATAAATTATTTCTGTGGTTTATATATAAGTGATAAAAATAAAAGAAAAGAATATGTAGAAGATGCTATTAAATTAGTTGGACTAACTGACTTTAAAAAATATTATCCTAAAGAATTATCTGGTGGTTTACTCCGTAGACTTAATATAGCTTGTGGTATAGCTCATAAACCTAAATTAATATTCTTAGATGAACCAACTGTGGCAGTCGATCCTCAAAGTAGGAATAATATCTTAGATGGTATAAAAAAACTAAGAGATGAAGGAGCTACTATTATATATACTACTCATTATATGGAAGAAGTAGAAATACTTTGTGATAGAATTATTATCTTAGATAAAGGAAAAATTATTGCTGAAGGTACAAGTGACGAACTAAAGAAAAAAGCTCATATAGAAGAAAAAATGGTACGAGTAGGTCCTACTTTAAATGATGTATTCTTATCTCTTACAGGAAAGGAATTAAGAGACTAATGATTCTACATAATTTAAAATATAATATTAAATCCTTATTTAGAAATAAAACTCTAATATTTTGGACTTATATGTTTCCTATTATATTAGCTATATTCTTTAATATGGCATTTTCTAATATAGAAAAAGATGAAATGTTAGGTACTATAAACTTAAGTATTGTAGATAATTCTGAATATAAATATAAAGATATTTATATAGATACTCTAAATAGTTTAACTAGTGGAGAAGATAAACTATTTAATATAGAATATAAATCTCTAAAAGATGCAAGAATTAGTTTAGAAGAAGGTAATACTCATGGTATTATAAATTTTCAAGATAGTGGACCAGTAATTATAATTAAAGATAATGGTACTAAAGAAACTGTTATAAGTTTTGTTATTAATGAAATAACTACTAATATAGATATTATGAATAATATAGTAGATAAAAGTATTAAAGAAGGTAACTATGATATAGTAAATACTATAGTAGATAAAATAAATACTAACAAAGAATATTTAAATAATATATCTAATAGTAATTTAAGTTATATGCAAGTAGAATATTATACTCTAATAGCTATGGCATGTATGTATGGGGGTATGATAGGGCTTACTGCTATTAATAATTCTTTAGCTAATATGAGTAACAAAGGTAAACGTATCGCAGTATCTCCTAATAAAAAGAGTACTATAGTCTTAACTTCTGCTTTATCTTCTTACATAGTATCTTTAATTGGAATATTTATTCTTATATTATTTTTAAAATTTATTATTAATGCTGACTTCGGTACTAACTTACCACTTATTATTATATTAAGTTTAGTAGGAGATTTAGCAGGTATTTCCCTAGGTATTCTTATATCTTCTATATTTAGAGTATCAGAAAATACTAAAATTGGCATAATTATCGCAGTATCTATGTTCTTATCAGTCTTATCAGGTATGATAGGTGTTCAAATGAAATATATGATTGATAAGTTTATTCCATTTATTAATATGATTAATCCAAATAATATGATAACTGATGGATTCTATTCATTATACTATTATGATACTTTAACTAGATATACAAAAGACTTAATTAGTTTAATTATATTTATTATTATTTGTTTAGTTATATCTTCTATTAAGCTAAGGAGTGAAAAGTATGATAGTATTTAAGACAGTATTAAAAATATTAAATAAATTAAAAGGTATGCTTATTATTTATACAATTATGTTAATATCTATAACAGCCTTTAATCAATCATCTACTAATATTAAAACGTATGAAGAAACTAAACCAAATATATTAATAGTTAATAAAGATAATACTTCTATTACTAAAGATTTTATTAATTACTTAGATAATCATACTAATATAAAAGATATAGATAAATATACTAAAGATGATATAGATGACGCTATATTCTATCGTGATATAGATTTAGTATTATATATACCAAGTAATTTTGGTGATGATATAATTATAGGTAATAGTCCTAAAATAGACTATAAAGCAAGTAATAATGAAGATAGTACGTATAGTATTATGTTAGTAGAAAAGTATCTAAAAACTATTGATATCTATAAAGATTACTATAAACAAGAAGATTTATCTAATATAGTTAAAAATACTTTAGATAAAGAAGTTAAAGTAGAAGTTAATTCTACATTAGATAGTAATAATTTAAATAGAATGACTACTTATTTTAATTTCTTAAACTATGCTTTTCTAGCAGGATGTGTATATATTATAAGTATGACCTTAGCTAGTTTAAAAGAAGAACATGTACTTAAAAGAACTATTGTAAGTAGTTATAATTATAGGAAATATAATAGAATAGTACTCTTATCTAATGCTTTAGTTATATTTATATTATGGATTCTATATATGTTATTAAGTTTAATTATCTTTAAAGACTTATTATTAACTAAGAATGGGTTATTATTTATAATTAATTCTTTTATATTTAGTATATGTAGTTTAACTATAGGTTTCTTAATAGGCAATATCACTAGTAATAAAAATGCATTAGGTGGTATAGTGAATGTAGTTGCAGTAGGAGCATCCTTCTTATGCGGAGCATTTGTACCAATGGAATATATGTCTAATAATGTATTAAATATTGCTCATATTCTTCCAAGTTATTATTATATTTTGAATAATGAAATAATCAAAGGTTTAGAAACATTTACTCTAAGCAATATTAAACCACTTATTATTAATTCTGTAGTTATCTTTATATTTAGTATTATATTTATTATAATAACTAACTATATAAGTAAGAAAAGACAGATTATAAAATGAAGTTACTACTAATATAAAAAATATGTTAAAAAGTAAATTTAACTTAGATATTCCTATAGTAGTAATAGATTCAGTTGGATTAAAACAAATAATCTTAAATAGCCCTAGTTAGACGGGAATAAATGATGGCATCTATTATCACAATATTATATTTGTTATTCTCCCAACTACTATAAACGAAGAAGTAAATGCTCTAGGTACTTATAATAAAGATTTAGAATTAGTAGAGTGTAGTCATGATGTTATTTATTGGCCTTATAAACTAGAAAGTTATCGTAAATCTTTATGGTGGAATATGTATGATTATAGGTCCTAGTGGTAAACTGTTACAAATGGATAAGTTACTACCTTATTTTGAAGTTTTACCATTTAGTAAATATTTATTTAAAGATTATATATTCTCTGGTATATCATTAATTATAGCAAATGGATTAACTAATTTACTAGCAGTTTACTATTTATAGAGAGATAAACTTTTAAGTAGTATATTAGGAATGACTTTTGGTATAACATTAATGCTATGGATTACTATTCAATTTATAATATTTCCAACTAACATATTATCTATAACATATTTTATAATAGGTTTTATAGAATTTATAACAGGATATATGATATATGTATTTTATAAATAAAATAATTTTATATTTAATTTAGAAGATTATAATAATATAGAATTAGTAACGACTCATTATATAAAATGTAGATTTAATAATGCAATAGATACAGTAAATAAGATTACAAATAAAAAAATAACTAACCAAGCGAGCAGGTGTTGTGGCTTGTACCATCAAACTATCAGGGGTTTTTGGAACAATGGTTTTGATTCTGAACTACGTGGTACGATGAAATTAAGACTTAAGTATAAGTTATTAAAAGTAGCCTTTTGGTTAGCCATTTTGTATATTCATCTTGGTCTAATCAAAAAAGCCATCGACTATGTCGATAGCTTACTATCCTTAATGATATAAGCGAAACATACCTGCTTGCTTTACCTAAATTAAGTATACACAAAAATTTATAAAATATCAATATTTTATTGCAGATAGATATGGATTCAAGGCAATGAACTAAATTATTCATTGCCTTTTAAACTAGTAACCATATCTATATTTTTAATTCTTTTAGCAAGTAATCTAGATACTAAATAAGAGATAACAAATGTCCCAATAGCCGCCAATATATAAGTTATAGGTAATATATGAGCGCCAAAGTCATAATTTTCATCAATAGCAGTTTTAAATAACCAACTAGTTAAAATATAACCACAAGGTAATCCAATTAATATAGATATTATGGAAATCCAGTTATTTTGTTTAGTAAATATATTTTTAATTTTACTATCATCAAAACCAAGAACTTTCAAAGTAGCAAATTGATATTGTTTCTCAGTATAAGAAAGTATACCTAAATTATATATAATAATACTTCCTAGTATAATAGCAATACTTATAATCAATGTTAACATAGTTTTCATCATAGATAACATATTATTCATACCATTCTTTAATGAATCTTTATCTTGTATGTTTTCTACATTCTTAATACTTTTAACATCCTTTAAATCTTTATTAGTATATAATGAATCTGGTTTATATGTAATACCTAAACTTTCTAAATATTCTCTAGTCATCGTAATATTTTGATTTTGGAAATCTTTATTAAATCCAACAATTTCACTTGTATAATAATGATTATCTCCATAAATATGCCATGTAATTTTATCTCCAATTTTATAATTATTATTGCTTGCTAATTTATAAGTAACATATATTCCTTTATTATTATCTACTTTAGTATAGTTATCTTTATTATCAATAAACTTTACATAGCCATCACTATCATCTACAAATATATTATTAGACTCTAATTTATTATTATCTTTAATTTCTATACCATAAGTTCTAGAAGTATGATTGCCATAAATATTTTCTAAATTATTTAAATCATTCTCACTTATATTACTCATTAAATTAAGTTTATAATCAAAGTTATATAATTTATTAAATTGTAAATCTACAAAATAATTCATACTATTTAACATACCTAAAGCACACACTATTAACATAGTAGATCCAGAAAGTCCAACTATACCCATAATAGTTCTTGCTTTATTTCTAATTATATCTCTTAAATTCCATTTACTAGAAAAATTTAATTTTTTAAATATACCTTTCTTAGTAATATTAAGACTTCTACCTTTAACACTAGGTATTTTATTTCTTAGTGTTTCACTAGGATTTTCTTTTAGTATAGTTCTACCAGTAATGTAAGTTATAAATGTTATTAATAGTACTACTAAAATTGCCACTAAATAACTAGATGAATTTATGACAGGATGTCCATTAGGTATTTCAAATACACTTGTTTCAAGATTCATAAAAGTATTACCTATAAAGAAATATCCTAGTATTAAACCTACTATACTAGCAAGAATTGATATATATAGTCCATAACCAATATAATGCATTAGTATTCTTGAATTCTTAAATCCTAAAGCTTTTAATGTTCCTATTTGAGTTCTTTCTTTTTTAATAACTCTTGTCATTGTTGCAATAACTGAAAGCATCGCTATAAAAATGAATAATCCTGAAAATACCCCTACATAAGTTTTACCTTCATCTATTTCTCCTTGATATGTACTATCAGAAGTAGTATCACTAGTTTTAATAATTGCTAAATTACTACTAAATTTATTTTCTATTTCATTTCTTACTTGATTCAAATTAGCATTATCTTTAAGATCTACCATAATATTATTAAATATAATATAATTACTATAATCTTTAGTTAACTCATTTATAGAAAGATAAGCAAAGCCAAATTCTTTTCTATTAGGAAACAACTCACTTTCATCTTGAACATCATATAAGTGATCTGGTACATTAACAAGTCCAATTACTTTTTCTTTTAAAGAAATATTATCATATTTAACTTTTATATAATCTCCAACTTTTATATTATTTTCATTAGCATAGTATTCATCTAACCATACACCATGTGTATCTTTATTAAATCCTTTTCCACTTACAACATAAAATTTAGATATATTATTAGATTCAATAAAATTAATTAATAAAGTTTTATTATTATCAGTAGTACCTGTAATAGATAGCTTTCTTTCTGCATCATTAACTCCATTAATGTTTTTAATTTCATTTAAGTCATCATTAGTAAAATTAGTTCCAATTATATTTAAATCTTGAATATTATTTTCTTTATAGAAAGTATCTTTAGTATAACTCATTCCATCCATGTATGCTTTAATACCAGAATAGGCCATAACACCTATCATAATCATTAAGAATATTGTAATAAATTGGGATAAATTATTTTTAATATCCCTAATCATCTTTTTATGTAACATATTACCACTTAACCTCATCAATATTTTTAGGATTCTTATTTAATTTATTTTTTTCTATTTTACCATTCTTAATATTGATAACTCTGTCAGCGATATCTGCAATTAATGAGTTATGAGTAACAATTATTACAGTAGTACCTTTATTAACTTCTTCTTTTAATAGTTTTAATACTTCAACACCAGTTTTAGAATCCAACGCTCCAGTAGGTTCATCACATAACAGTAACTTTGGTTCTTTCATAATAGCTCTTGCTATAGATACTCTTTGTTGTTCGCCACCAGATAATTCTTGCGGAAATTTATCTTTATGTTTATATAGACCAACACTTTTTAAGACATCTTTACTACTTAAACTAGTTTTAGTAATATCTTTGATTAATTCAACATTCTCACGTACAGTTAGGGTAGGCATAATATTATAGAATTGGAATATAAAGCCAACACTATTAGCTCGATACTTAGTTAATTCTTTATCATTATATTTACTAATATCTTCCGAATCAATAATTATTGATCCACTAGTGGGTTTATCCATTCCCCCAAGTAAATTTAGTAGGGTAGATTTACCAGCACCACTAGGTCCTAAAATTACAACAAATTCTCCCTTATTAATTTCTGCATCAACGCCATTTAGGGCATTAAATTCTTGTTCTCCAACAATATATGTTTTCTTAACATTCTTTAATTTAATAAAACTTTCTTTCATAAAATAACTCCTTTTTGAAACATGAAACATATTTCATATTAATTATATTCTAATAAATAATAATAGTCAATGTAATATGAAAAATTATTCATATATGTGTTATAATTAGTTAGAAGGTGAGTAAATTGGAGAAAAGAGATCCTAAACAAAATAGAGCAATAGAGAAAAAAGAAAAAATAATTGAAAGTGGATTTAAACTAATATGTGAACAAGGTTACTATAACACCAATACCGCACTTATAGCTAAGAAAGCAGGAGTGTCTACAGGAATTGTCTACCAGTACTTTCAAGATAAATATGACATATTTATGAATGCTTTAGAAAAATATGGAAGTGATATATTCTTTCCAATGCTCAAAATAAAAAGCAAAGATTTTGATGTTAAGAACTTTGATAAAATATTAAAAAATATGATAGATAAATATATTAATAATCATATAGTTAGTGAAATTGCTCATGAAGAAATAATGGCTATGGTTCATTCTGATAAAAGAGTAGCTGAATACTACTATAATAGAGAAATAGAAATGACCAATTATCTAAAAAATCTTCTAGTTAACACTGGAGTTAAAGATAATCATTTAAGTGAGAAAGTTCATATAATGATTGGGATGATAGATAATTTATGTCATGAAAAAATATATCATAAACATAGTAATATGAATTATGATATAATGACATATATAGTTATAGAGAATATAAATAATATGTTTAAAGATAGTTTAGAGTAGGATGATGCTTATGAAGGTCTTTACAAGAAGATGTGATGGGAAAAATTTAGAAGAATATTTACCCTAATATTTGTACCACTATTTATGTTAAGTGTTATGACTATAATAGTTTGCTTTTTATTTGACGAACATCAAACTTTAAGAAATGTGTTTTAGCAAAGCTAATTATATTTTGCGTATTTCCAATTTTTATATTTTATTTACATAAAAAATTGTTTTATGCAAATAAAAAATGTTCACTTGTTAGGAACATTTTTTTACATTACTAATCCACCATCAATATTTATAATAGTACCAGTAGTAGTTAATGATTCATCGCTAGCTAGATAAACATAGATACCAACTAAATCACTAACTTGACTAGCTCTACCAACAGGTGTCATCATATTTAATCTTTCAATTACTTGATCATTAGTAGTTTCTTTAACCATGTCAGTCATTACTACGCCTGGCGCTACGGCATTAACACGTATTCCAAATTTACCTAATTCTTTAGCATTAGATTTAGTAAGTCCATTAAGGCCTGCTTTACTAGCTGAATAACTAGCTTGAGTAGGTGAACCATATAAGCTAACAAAAGAACTAGTATTTATAATACTTCCACCCGTTTCTTTCATATATTTGAAAGCTTCACGAGTACACTTAAATGCACCAGTTAAATTAATACTAATTGTATTATCCCATTCTTCGTCAGTCATTAAATCAAGTGGTTTAGCAGGAGCAATACCAGCATTATTAACTAGAATATCTAATTTACCAAATTTTTTTATTGTTTCATTAAATAAATTTTCTATTTCATTTGTATTTTTTACATTAACAGTAACTCCCAAAATATTATTTGCATCATATTTAAGAGATAACTTATCTATAGACTTCTTGATATCTTCAGGATTAAGTCCACAAACAACAACTTTTGCTCCTTCACTTAAATATTTATCTGCCACTGCATAACCAATACCTGATGAGCTACCAGTTATAATAGCAACTTTATTTTCTAATCTCATATTAGCCTCCTTGTAAAAATTATACCAAACTATTTATATTATTTACAAATTTTCTGGTATTAATTCGTCAAAATATGTCAATATTTCTTCTTTAGTGTATTTGTTATTTTCTAAAAGTTCCATACCAACATTGATAATAGCACCCAAATAAAATTTAGCAATAATTTCTCTAGGTACTTTGTTTGCTTGTGAATCCTTTTCCTTCTCTAATCTTTTTAATACATCTTGATTTAAAGTTTGATAAACCATATCAGTCGTAATACCATTTCGATTATTTTTCATAACCATTGAATATATATCTTTCTTATCTTCAATATGATTTATAAATAATTCAATCATCTTTAAGTAATATAGACGTGTAGACGCTATTTCATTATTATTTTCTAATTCATTTGCTAGTTCGTTTTTTAAATCAGTTATAAAATCATATAATAAATCGTATTTATCATCAAAATGAGAATAGAATGTTGATCTATTTACTAATGCTTTATCACATATATCTGATACTTTAATATTTTCAAAAGTATTATCTTTCATTAATATCAATAAAGCATTATATAAACATTTCTTTGTTTTTATAACACGTAAATCAGTTTTATTCATATCAAGTCACCAAAATCATTATAGCACTTTTATCATACAAATACAAAAATAAGCAACAAAAGTATAGTAAATATCATACAATTAGTAGACAATTGTTTATTAAAATACATTTATACGTTTATTGTAAGTGAATAATTAATTTAAATAGAATAAACTATAACGTGTTGGAGGAATGAATATGAAAAAGATATCTAAATTTATAACGGAGCATAGTAAACTTATTGTATTTTTATCTATTATACTTTTGATACCAGCTGTAATTGGCTATGTTAATACAAAAGTTAATTATGATATCCTAGTTTACTTACCGAGTGATATTGACACAATGAAAGGTCAAGAAATATTAACAGATGAATTTAATATTGGAGCATTTTCATTTGTTATGGTTGATAATATGTCTAATCATGATATCTTAACATTAGAAGATAAGATTAAAGACATAGATGGTGTTAATGGAGTTGTTAGCGTTGCTGACGTAACAGACTCAACTATTCCAATTAATATGCTACCTAGTAACATAACAGATAAAATAACTAATAAAGATGGTACTGTTATTATAGTAACTATGGAAGATGGTACAAGTAATGAAAGAACAATGAATGCGGTTAATGAAATAAGAGATACAGTTGATAATGCTTCTAGTGTATCTGGTATGACATCAATGGTTATAGATACAATGAACTTATCTAATAGTGAAGTCATTATTTATGTAACAATTGCTGTTATTCTATGTTTAATAGTATTAGGATTTGCTACAGACTCTTATATTATCCCAGTTCTACTTCTAGGTAATATAGGTTTTGCAATTATTTATAATTTAGGAAGTAATATCTTATTAGGAAATGTATCTTATATTACTAAAGCAATAACTGCTGTGCTTCAATTAGGAGTTACAACAGACTTCTCAATATTCTTATATCATAAGTATGAACAAGCAAAAGAGAAGAGTAAAAAACATGATAAAAAAGAAGCTATGAATGAAGCAATATGTGAAACATTTAAATCTGTAATTGGTTCATCACTTACAACAATTGCTGGCTTTCTCGCATTATGTTTTATGGATTTAACTCTTGGAAAAGATATTGGTATAGTAATGGCTAAAGGTGTATTATGGGGACTAATTTGTGTCTTAACTGTATTCCCAGCTTTATTACTTACATTTGATAGTTTAATAGAGAAGACTAAACATAAAATACACTTTCCAAAATTTAAGTTTATTAACAACTTCTCAACAAAATACTACAAATATATTGTTATAGTATTCTTAATCTTATTAATACCAGCTATCTACGGTAATAGTAATTATGATGTATATTATAAACTAGATAAGTCTTTACCAGATGATCTACCTAGTAGTGTTGCAAATAGTGAACTTGCTAAAAGATATAATATAATATCACCACAAATAATTATTCTAGATAAAAGTATAAAAGCTAATGAAATAGAAGAGTTAGTTAATGACTTAAAAAGTATGGATGGTATTGATTTAGTTCTAGCACCATCTTTACTTGAAAAAAGTGGTATATCTACAGATATCTTACCAGAAGATTTAACTAATATATATAAGAATGATTTATATCAAATTATAATAATTAATTCTACATATGAAGTTGCTAGTAAAGAATTAAATAGTCAAGTAGATAATGTAGAGAAACTAGTTAAGAAGTATGATAAAAATGGTATAGTAGCAGGAGAAGGTGCTCTAACTAAAGATTTAGTTACAATAGCAGATCATGATTTTAAAGTAGTTAACTATATATCAATAGCTGTAATATTTGTAATAATGTTAATTGTACTTAAATCAATTAGTTTACCAGTTATCTTAGTATTTGCAATTGAAATGGCAATATTTATGAATTTATCTTTATCTTACTTTACTAATACATCACTTCCGTTTATCGCATCAATTGTCGTAGGTACAATTCAACTAGGAGCCACTATCGACTATGCTATTTTAATGAGTACTAAATACTTAGAACTTAGAAAGAAAAATAAAGATAAATACGAATGTATGAAAGAAACTTTAGATTTATCTAGTGTTTCAATTATTACAAGTGCCTTATGTTTCTTCTGTGCAACATTTGGTGTCTATATTTACTCTGATATTGATATGATTGGATCTATATGCTTATTAATATCAAGAGGTGCAATTATTAGTATGTTAGTGGTAGTATTTGTTTTACCATCACTTCTATTAATATTTGATAATTTAATTATGAAAACCACAAAAGGTATGAAAGGAAGTCTTATACATGAATAAAATTAAAAATTATTTATTATTACTTTTATTAATAGTTACTCCATTAAATGTTGGAGCCTTAACTAAAAGTGAATCTGTTTATACTAACTTAAATAGTGATGGTAGTATAAATAAAAGTGTTGTTACTAATCATTTATATTTAAATGGTAAAACAAGTATTGAAGATGAAACTGAACTTAAAGATATTATGAATATAAATGGTGATGAATCGTTTACTCAAAATGGTAATAAACTAATCTTTAATAATCTTAATAAAGATATTTATTATCAAGGTACTAGTGAAAATAAATTACCTATAAGTACTAAAATAACTTACTACTTAGATGGCAAGGAAAAGAAAGCACAAGATATTGTTGGTAAAAGTGGAAATATTAAAATTAAATTTGAATTTACTAATAATAGTAAAAAATACTTAAATAGTAAGACTTTATATACTCCATTCGTAGTAAGTGTAGGAACTATTCTTAATAATGAAGATAACTCTAATATTAGAGTTACTAATGGTAAAGTAGTTGATAGTGGAACACGTTCTTCAGTACTTGCGATATCTTCTCCAGGATTATATGAAAGTTTAAGTATAAATAGTATGAGTAAATTAAATACTATAACATTATCTTATACTACTAAAAACTTTAGTACAAATGATTTCTATATAGTAGCTAGTCCTAAATTACTAAGCGATGTAGATTTAAGTATGTTTAATAAAGTAGATATTCTAACTACTAGTGCTACTAAACTAAGTGATAACATGAATAAACTAATAGATGGTATTAGAACTCTAGATGATAGTAATAAAACTTTAGAAAATAGTACTAAAAAACTAAGTGATAATATGAATGCTATAAGTGGATATATTAATCAAATAAATAGTAAAACAGGAGATTTAAGTAATAATATTTTATTATTAAAACAAAGTATTATTGATAGTAAAGATGAATTAAATAGAATGGTAACTGCTAGTTCTAATGAAGAAGGTTTAAGAGAATTACTTACAAAGAACAATTCTACAAGAAATACTTTAATTAGTAAAACCAATATGACTTATGAAGAATTATTAACAATTTATCAAACTAATTCATTAGCTAACTATACTGGTACAGATGTAAATTTATTAAATGTTAAAAATACAGTTGAACTAGTTATGTTATTAGATAATAATACTAATGCCATTAACTCATTATCAAATAGTACTAAAACTTTAGTAGAAAAAGTTAATACTTCTCTAGATCTACTTGTTACTAATATAGATAGACTATATGTAGGTACTAATAGTTTAGATAAGAATATGACTCTTATAAATAGTAATACTAAAAAGATAAATCAAGGTACTAAAGCGTTAAGTGAAAATTCTAAACTATTAAAAAATGGTAGTAAACAAGTACTAGAAGGCGCTAATAGATTCAATGAAGAAGGTATAAATGAACTAGTAAAATATTCTAATATTATTTCTGAAAAGGTAAGTACTGTAAAAAGTTTAACTACATTATCTAAAAACTATAATGGTTATGCTTCTAATAACGCAAGTGAAACAATATTTGTTTATAAAGTAGATGCTATAAGATAAAATAGAAACTATTGGTTATTTACTTGCAAGTAGTTTTTAAATGAATTATAATGATTTCAAGGAGGAATATTATGAAGAAATTTTTAAGTTTATTTGCTTGTATGATGTTACTATTTGGTATTCAAGGTTGTTCATTATTTAGTGATGATACTAGTGATACACCAAAAGCTAGTGAAAAGAAAGACAAAGTTTATAGTGATAACGGTATGAAAATTACTATACCAAGTGATTTTTATAAAAAAGATATTGCTAGTTTAACAAACTATTATGAATCTGAAGAAGCTATAGTAACTGCTTTAAAACAAGGATTTAAAGAATTAGATGGAACTAACTTAAGTAGTAAATCTTCACTAGAAGATTATGCTAAAGCAGTATTAACTTCTAATAAATTAGATTCTAAATTATATACAAGTGATAGTAATAAGTATATTTATTTTACTTATGAAAAAGAAGTATCTGGTAAAGATTTCTATTATATGGGAGTTGTATATAAAACTGATGATGCTTTCTGGTTATTAAACTTTGCTTGTAATAAGAAAGATAAATCTGATTACAGTGATACATTTATTAAATGGGCAAATACTGTAGAATTTGAATAAAACTTAGCTAATATTATATGCTAAGTTTTTCTTTGGGTATATAAATTATTTACTATTATTATAATTTCATATTATATAGTAGAGGTGAATGATATTGGCAAATTGTTGCAAAAATAACTCTCTTAGTAGAGCACAAAATATAGTTAGAAATGGTGGTGGAGTAGGTTGTTGTTGTCAAGGAGATGTAACAAGAATACTTCCAACTAGCAGTATGGCAGTTGCAGAACTATTAAATACTGCAACTCAAACAATTACTGCTGTGAATACTCCAATAAATTTTAGTAATCCACAAGCGTTTAAAAATTCAACTGTTACATCAACTGGAATGACAGTAAATAATGGTGGAACATATTTACTTAACTATGGTATAAATGCTAGTAGTACAGCAGGTAGTGCAGTAAGTATATATGTTAATGGTGTTGAAGTACCAACTACTAGAATATCTTTAACAGCTGCTGGAAGTACAGACGGTAGTGTTATACTTAATTTAAATAGTGGAGATGTTATCTCATTAAGAGCTAGTGCTATATCTACGAATATAGTATTACCAGCAGACTCACTAAATGCATATGTAACTTTAGTACCTGTATATAATCAATAAAAGCTTCAGAAATGAAGCTTTTTATATGCAAAAATAATTTATCTTGTGGTATAATCCTAGTAGGAGGATAGATTATGAAAACAAGTAAGAAAATTGAAATATCATCAATACTAGTATCTATATTATTATTTATATTAGGTTTAGTATTATTTATTGATTTTAATGGAGTAATTAATTTTATATCCTATGTACTAGGAACAATTATTATTGCACTTGGAGTATATAAATTATGGAGTTATTATTCTAAGAAATTAAATAATATGGCTTTATCATATGATGAATTTGGATTTGGTCTAGTAGATGTTGTATTAGGTATCTTAATCATTGTATTATCAGATGCATTTATAACTATATCAAGATTTTTCTTAGGTGGATTTATTTTACTTGCAGGTATTAATAGATTTATTCAAGCTATAAGTTCTAGTTATACTAAAGGTAAATTCTGGTCTTTACTTATAATGTCTATTATTGTAATGACTCTAGGAGTAGTAATTATATTAGATAAAGATATCTTTAATATAATAGGGTTATTAATAATGATTTACTCAGTTATTGAAATAATTGAATCTATTATGTTTAGAGATAATTTTAAAGAATCTATTATTAATGAAGTTATTGAAGCAGAAATAGTTGAAGAAAAAGAAGAACCTAAGGAAGAGAAAAAGACTGATACTAAGAAGTCTACTAAGAAAACTACATCTAAGAAGAAAAAAGATACTAAAGGTGAATAATGAGTGAGAAAGCATATTTACCATTAATATACATAGTAGTTGCTTATGCAATATATTTAATAGTCTCTCTTATTATAAAAAGAGTTGTTAAAAATATTAATAGCAAACCGATTAAATCAATTTTAAAGAAAAGACAAGAGACTGTACTTATGTTAGTTAAGAATATAATTAAATATATAATTGTTATTATTACTATTATAAGTATTCTTAATGTATTTGAAGTTAATACTAAAAGTATTTTAGCATCTCTAGGAATTGCTGGAGCAGTTTTAGGTCTTGCCTTGCAAGATACAGTTAAAAATCTATTAAGTGGTATCAAGATAATATTTGATAATGCTTACATGGTAAATGACTATGTTACAATTAATGGTTTTGAAGGACAAGTAATTGATTTGGGATTACAAACCACTAAAATTCAATCTTATACTGGAGAAGTAATGATTGTTAACAATAGTCAAATAACTACTGTAATAAATCATAGTATGTATAATAGCTTATTAATATTTAAACTTCCTGTTAGTAAAGATGTAGATATAAATTTACTTAATAAGATAGTTACTAAAATAGATAAAAATATTATTACTATGAAAGAAGTAAAAAAGAATATTGTAATAAAAGGCTTTGACTCAATTAATGATTCATGCACATTTATTTATAGATTTGAAGTAGAGTGTGCTCCATACTCTCATTTCTCAGTAAGAAGAGAAATTTATAAACAATTACAAGAAGAATTTAAAAATAATAACATTGAAATATATCCTTATAGTTATGATGTTAATTTAAAAAAATAGATTATTTACTTGTAATTCTATATCAAATTTGATATGATTATTTTGATAGTAAAAGAAGATAGTTGATATTAATTTTAGCCCGAAATTTTTATAACTTAGAGTTATAAAGTTCTCTCTCGGTACACTGGAATGCGTACTGGGGGGGGGCAAGAAACAAACTGAAGTGTATAGAATGATTAAAGGCTAGCAATAGTCTTTTTTTAGTATATAGAAAAGGATAGGTATTATGAAAAAACTAGAAAAAAAGCAACTAATAGTAGTTGCATTCACTTTTGCTCTATTACTATTAGTAGGTGGAACATATGCATACTTTAGTATAAATGCGAGCAACGATAAGACAGGAGCAAAGGTAGCAGGTAAAGCAAACAGCTTGGGAAATCCAACAATGCAAATTAAAACATCTAAGTTATATCTAAATTTAGATGCAAATCTAATGAGTCAAGCAAATGCAGGCAAGACTTATTATGCTAATGAAAACGAAAGTGGACTAGCATTAACTACTAATCCAAATTATACATTAGCAACAGCTCAATTACCAGAAGGAGATGAAGCAGTAGATTGTACTTATAATTATAAAGTAACAGCAACAGTAACAACTCCAATCACTGATAACTCAGATAATGATGTTAAAGTAGTAGTTGGAGATAAGACTATGACTCTTAAGGAACTTACAACTGCAGGAACTACAGGCATTATAGTAAGTGGAGAAATCAAAAACTTAACAAAAGTACAAAGTGTATCAATACCACTAACAAGTAGTGTAACAAATACTGCAAATACACAAGATAAACTAGTGGGTAATTCATACACAATAAATATAGAACCATATACAAGCGGGGATACAAAAGCATTTTCTTGCAAACTACATGCTGATTCAACACCACTAGCAGATCATTTAATCGCAAGTGGAAAATTATGGCAAAGTGGACTAGAAGGAGATGGTTATAGATATACAGGTAGTGGTGCAGTAGGAACTAGTACAAATCCAAATAACTTTATATGCTTTGGTACAACAGATAAATCTACATGTACAGCAAATCAAGATAAATATATGTATAGAGTATTAGGAGTATTCTCAGATGCAAGCGGAGAAAATCATGTTAAACTAATTAAATATAAACAATTGGTATCAACTGCATGGAACTCAGATCTTTACAATGATATATCATGGGAAAACAGTGATATGTATAAAGGACTTAACGGAAGTTATTTCTTAACAAATACAACATATGATTATTTACAAAATACTACATGGTCAAATAAAATAGAAAATTGGACATGGAGTGCAGTAAATACAAAAACATATGAAGACCAAACAAATAATACTAGTTATTATAGAAGTTCTCCAAAAGGAATATACTTAAATGAAATGCATAAAACATCATCAGAAACATTATGTAAGAACTATGGACAAACTGCAGTAAATTGTAATGGTGGTGTATGGACAACACCAACAGGAAAGATAGGCTTAATGTATGCAAGTGATTATGCATTGTCATTGGGGTCAAGTGCGTTAGCATTAACAACAGGTACTGACACTAATTATACTTTATTAAAGACAGGCTGGATGCATCAAAGTAATAATGATACTACAAAGAGCACTTATGAATGGGCGCTTTCTCGTCATGGGGCTGGTGGTGGTCGCTTTCATGCGTGGCTTGTCGATAGTAGTGGCTATTTCAACAGCGACATTGTGGTCGGTGCGTATGGTTCGCGCCCAGTCTTCTATCTAACTAATGATGTTAAAATTACTGCTGATGGAGATGGCTCTCTAGAAAATCCATTTATTTTAGAATAGATATTCTACTATAGAAAAACATATAAAAACAAGTATTTTAAAATTGGACTTAAAATACTTGTTTTATTTAGTTAATATTTATACTTTCTTAACAGTTATAGTATACTTAGAATTAGTCTTATTAATATCAAAGTTACTATTATTTTTATCATAAGTAAATGCTGTAAGAGTAATATCAGAAGTAATTTTTTCTACTTCTTTGCCACTTGTTAATTTAATTGAAGTAAGTATAGTTTCATCATTCATTTCGCTCTCAAGAGTATGAGAATACCAAGCTCCTTTTTCACGATGATAATCATCATAAAGATATGTTTCTAAGTAGTTAAAATATTCTTCAGTATCTTTAGGACTCTTTATTAAATATTCTTTTTCAATGTTATCTATACTAAATTTTAAAATATAACCTATACGATAGTTTTCAATATTACTGTAAGTAGTATAATATTCTTGAAATCTATCTCTAAAATTACCACTAGGTATACTATCTATATTAGTAAAAAACACTTCAAAAGATGATATGTCATTATGATAAGTCCAAGTACTTTCAAAGGTAGTCATCTTTTTTCTTCCTTCGCCTTTATAATTTTTATATAAGCTTAAAGTAATTGGATTATTATCCATGACTTCTTCTTTTTCTTCTTCTTGGGGATTATCTATTCTTTCTGATTTACTAGTATTAATTGGAGTTTGATCATTAACTTTCTTATTATCTATTTTATAATATGCATAGTATCCAGATATTCCTAGTAATATAATTAATAATGATATTAAAAATTTCTTCATGATTCTTTCTTACTTTCTATAATTATTTTTTCAAAACGATTTTTTTGACCGTTTTTATTTACCACTTCTATAAAGTTATTAAGTGGTCTAATCCATATTAAGTTATCCCCATATAAAGCTTTATATATAACCATATCTTCTTCTGTTTCGCTATATTTACCAATACCTAATACTAAATATAAACCTCCTTTAAAATGTTTATAAGTTTTTCCAACTTCTACTTCCATCTTATCACCAATTAAATTATAGCAGACTTTGTATATTATTTAAATAACTGTTCATAATAATAGTGTAGAAAAGATATCTACATGGCACAACAAAAGTATTAGTTGTGCTTTTTAGTTAAACAGGTGTATAATAAACTGATTGGGAGTGATATCATGGATTATATAGAAATCAAGGGTGCGAGAGAGAATAATTTAAAGAATATTAATATTAAAATACCAAAAAATAAATTAGTTGTTGTAACAGGTGTATCAGGTAGTGGTAAGTCTAGTCTTGCTTTTGATACAATTTATGCTGAAGGTAAAAGAAGATATATGGATTCTTTAAGTGCTTATGCTAGACAATTCATGGGTAATAGTGATAAACCAGATGTAGATTCAATTGAAGGATTATCTCCAAGTATCGCAATTGATCAAAAGACTACCAATAAAAATCCCCGTTCAACAGTAGGAACAATAACAGAAATATATGATTATTTAAGATTATTGTTTTCACGTATTGGAGTACCTTATTGTAAGAATCATAATATTAGAATAAAGAGTCAAAGTATAGAAGAAATGACTAATAAAATTCTTGAATTAGGTAGTGGTGTTAATATAGATATTTTATCTCCAGTAGTTAGGGGAGAAAAAGGAGTTCATAAAGATCTAATAGAAAGTTTACTTAGTAAAGGATATTCTAAGATTAGAGTTAATGGTGAATTTGTAAATAATTTAGATGAAGTTAATTTAGATAAAAATATTAAAGATAATATAGAAGTTCTAATAGATAGAATTGAAGTAAGTGAAGATGAAAGAAGTAGAATATTTGAAGCAATTGAAGCAAGTGTTCATTTATCAAATGGTTTAGTAATAGTAAAGTATGGTGACGAAGAACTTTTAATGAGTGAAAATTATGCTTGTCCTAAATGTAACTTTTCTATTGGAGAATTAGAACCTAGAATGTTTTCGTTTAATGCCCCTTATGGAGCTTGCGAAGAATGTAAAGGACTTGGAACTAGCCTTAAAATTAGTTTGGATTTACTTATTCCAGATAAAGATAAAAGTATTAAAAATGGTGCAATAGTGGCATTAAATTTAGATAATAATATGTATATGACTTCTCTTAAAACAGTAGCAGAAAATTATAATATAGATTTAAGTGTACCCGTTAAAGATATGAAGAAAAAAGATTTAGATATTATTTTATATGGCACTAAAGATATAATTGATTTTCATTATGTATCCAAAACTGGTAGTAGTAGAAATACTAAAAGTAGATTTGAAGGTATTGTAAATAACTTAGAAAGAAGATATTTAGAAACTAATTCTAGTTGGATAAGAGAGTGGATTGAAGGATTCATGGTTGAGTCTACTTGTAAGAGTTGTGGGGGAACAAGATTAAAAGAAGAAATTTTATATGTTAAGATAAATGGTAAGAATATTTATGATGTTACAACTATGCCTATTAATGAAACACTAGATTTTATAAATAATTTAAAATTATCGAAAGAAGAAAGTGAAATTGCTGACTTGATAGTTAAGGAAATTAAAAATAGATTACAATTTCTTATTAATGTTGGATTAAATTATTTAACTCTTGAAAGAAGGGCAGCAACACTTTCTGGTGGAGAAGCTCAAAGAATTAGACTTGCTACACAAATTGGATCTCGACTTACTGGTGTTTTATATGTTCTAGATGAACCTAGTATTGGACTTCATCAAAGAGATAATGAAAAACTAATTAATTCTTTAAAGGATATGCGAGATTTAGGAAATACTTTAATAGTTGTTGAACATGATACAGACACTATGCTTAGTGCTGATTATCTAATAGATATTGGACCAGGTGCTGGAGAAAATGGGGGATATGTTATTGCAGAAGGTACACCAGAAGAAGTTATGAATAATGAAAATAGTTTGACTGGTCAGTATTTAAGTGGAAAAAGAAAGATTGATTTAAAAGATAACTATCGTAAAGGTAATGGATTATATTTGGAAGTTAAAGGTGCCAGTGAGAATAACTTAAAGAATATTAATGTGAAATTTCCATTAAATAAATTTATATGTGTAACAGGAGTATCTGGTAGTGGTAAATCTAGTTTAATAAATGAAATTTTATATAAATATTTAAGACATGAATTATATAACTCTAAAGAATTACCTGGTAAATTTAAAAGTATTAAAGGTCTTGAAAATATAGATAAAGTAGTTAATATAAGTCAAGACGCGATAGGCAGAACACCTAGAAGTAATCCAGCTACATATGTAGGAGTATTTGATGATATCAGAGATGTATTTGCTAATATGAAAGAAGCTAAAATTAAAGGCTATGATAAGAGTAGATTCTCATTCAATGTTAAAGGTGGAAGATGTGAAGCCTGTCAAGGAGATGGAGTTAAGAAAATAGAAATGCACTTCTTACCTGATGTTTATGTACCTTGTGAAGTATGTGGTGGTAAAAGATATAATAAAGAAACTTTAGATGTCTTATTTAAAGGAAAGTCTATTGCAGATATATTAGATATGCGTGTAAGTGAAGCATTACCATTATTTGAAAATATACCTAAAGTAAGAGAAAAATTACAAGTTATGGAAGATGTAGGTCTATCTTATATTAAACTTGGTCAAGGAGCACCAACCTTATCAGGTGGTGAAGCAGGTCGAGTAAAACTTGCTAAAGAATTACAAAAGAAAGCTACAGGTAAGAGTATTTTTATATTAGATGAACCAACTACCGGACTTCATTCTGAAGATATTAAAAAACTATTAGAAGTTTTAAATAGAATAGTAGATAATGGTGATACAGTAATTGTTATTGAACATAATCTAGATGTTATTAAACAAGCTGATTATATAATTGATTTAGGACCTGAAGGTGGAAAATTTGGTGGAGAGATAATAGCAACTGGTACACCAATAGATATTAGTAATAATAATAATTCTTATACAGGAGAGTTCTTAAAAAGAATATTTGATAGTGAAAAGGAAAAATAGTGTAAACTAGTTTTCTTTTTTTGATTTAGATATTGCTTATTTAATTTATTTTGGGATATACTAAATATATAGAGGTAGTGTATATGAATATTAAGGAAATTAAGGCTAGAGAAATATTAGATAGTAGGGGTAATCCTACAGTAGAAGTAGAAATGACACTTGCAAATAATGTAAGTGCAGTTGCTAGTGTACCAAGTGGAGCATCTACAGGTAGTAAAGAAGCAGTTGAACTTCGTGATGGAGATATGTCTAGATATAATGGTAAGGGAGTTTTAAAAGCAGTTAATAATGTTAATACAGTTATAAGAAATGCTTTAATTGGTAAGGAAATAGATCAAGTAACTATAGATAAAACTCTAATTAAATTAGATGGTACTAAAAATAAGAGTAATTTGGGAGCTAATGCAACACTTCCTGTCTCATTATGTTGTTTAAAATGTTTAGCAAAACTTCAAAATAAAGAATTATATGAATACATTACTTATGGTAAAGTTAATTTACCTATTCCAATGATGAATATTTTAAATGGTGGAGTACATGCCGATAATAATTTAAAAATTCAAGAATTTATGATTGTTCCTGTTGTAAAGGGAGAAAGTGAAAGAATAAGAGTGGGTAGTGAAGTATATCATGCCTTAAAGGATATCTTAAAAAGTAAAGGTTATAGTACTAATGTAGGAGATGAAGGTGGATTTGCTCCTAATCTAGATAAGACTACTGATGCACTAGATTTAATAATGCAAGCTATAAATAAAGCTAATTATACACCTGGTAAAGAAGTTTTAATCGCCCTTGATTGTGCCGCTACTGAATTCTTTGATAATGAGAAGAAAGTATATCATATAGATAATGAATGGTTAAATGCAGATGATTTAATTAAGTATTATTTATCATTAATAAAGAATTATCCTATAATTAGTATAGAAGATCCTTTTCATGAGTCGGATATAGAAAGTTTAGCAGTACTTACTAAACTTGTTGGTAATAAGATAATGATAGTTGGAGATGATTATTTCTGTACTAATTCAGAACTGCTAGAAGAAGGTATAAAGTTTGGAGCAGGTAACGCAATACTTTTGAAAGCTAATCAAATTGGTACAGTATCAGAAATGGTTAAAACTATTATGACTGCTAAAAAGAATAATTATAAAACCATTATTTCTCATCGTAGTGGAGAAACAGAAGATACATTTATTGCTGACTTAGCTGTTGGATTTGGATTATCTTTTATAAAGACAGGTTCTGTTTGTAGGGGAGAAAGAATAGCTAAATATAATAGACTTATGAAAATAGAAAGTAAACTTAATGGGAACTAGAGATAGTTCCTTTTGTATGATATAATTTAATAGGTGATTATATGAAAAAAATTGTAGATGGAAATAATGCTTGTAGTAGAACTGCTTATCTTTTTAGTGAGTTATGTAGTATATATCCAATAACTCCAAGTAGTCCTATGGCATCTAATATAGATAATTTAAGAAGTACAGGACTTAAAAACTTATATAATGATATTCCTAAAGTAATTGAAATGCAATCAGAAGCAGGAGCAGCTGGTACTTTTCATGGAGCCCTTCTTTCTGGTAGTCTTGCTAGTACCTTTACAGCTAGTCAAGGATTATTATTAATGATTCCCAATATGTATAAGATTGCTGGAGAATGTTTACCAGGTGTTATTCATGTTGCTAGTAGAACTCTTGCTACTCATGCATTATCTATATTTGGAGATCATCAAGATGTATATGCTACTAGAAATACAGGCTTTTGTATGCTTAGTTCTACAAATGTAGAAGATGCATCTCTTTTATCAGCTGTTGCGCATCTTTCAAGTATAGAAGGTTCTCTTCCTTTTGTACATTTCTTTGATGGATTTAGAACTAGCCATGAAATAAACACTATTAATGAATATCCAGATACAGAATTTCTAAAACTAATTAACTTTAATAAGATTAATGAATACAAAAGTAGAGTATTAAATGGAGAAAACAAAGTACAGTACGGTATGGCTGAAAATGAAGACATCTATTTTCAAAGTGTAGAAGCTCGTAATACTTTATACGATAAAATGCCTGATATAGTTAATGACTATATGAAAAAAATAAATGAATTTACTAATAAAGACTATAAACCATTTAATTACTATGGTAGGGTCGATGCAGAAAATGTAATAGTTGCAATGGGAAGTGTTGTTGACACAATAAAACTTGTTGTAGATAAACTTAATAAGATAGGTAAGAAAGTGGGAGTTATAAACGTTCATTTGTATAGACCTTTTAGTAAAAAATATTTTATGGATGTTTTACCTAAATCTGTTAAGAATATTGCTGTACTAGATAGAACCAAAGAACCAGGTAGTAGTGGAGAACCTTTATATTTAGATGTTTTAAGTATTTTAAATAATCAAGGTATAAATGTTGTTGGGGGTAGATATGGTTTATCTAGTAAAGATACAACACCTAGTCAAATTAATGCTGTATATAATATGTTAGAAACTAAGTTAAAGAATAATTTTACTATTGGTATTAAAGATGATGTAACTTGTCTTAGTTTAGATGATATTCAAGTTGATGTAGATCTAGGAGCAGATGAAATAAAAATATATGGCTTTGGTAGTGATGGAATGGTATCAGCTAGCAAAGATATCTTAAAAATATTTGGTAAAGATAAATATGTTCAAGGATATTTTGAATATGACTCTAAAAAAAGTGGGGGAGTAACTGTATCTAACTTACGTATAAGCAATAACATAATTAATGCTCCATACTATGTAACTAATCCTAAGTTAGTAGTGGTAACTAAAGATGAATATTTTACTAAGTTTAATATGCTAGATAATATAAAAGATAATGGTATTTTATTAATTAACACTATTAAGAATGAACAAGAAATTAATGAATTAATAAGTAATCATGATAAAGAAATAATAAAGAATAGAAATATTAAAGTATTTTATATAAATGCTACTAAGATTGCTTATGAATGTAATATTAAGGGTAAGATTAATAAGATAATAGAAATGATTATTCTTAAATTATTTGGTTTAGATAACTCTAAAGATATATTAGAAAGTGGTATTAGAAAGATATTTATAACTAAGGGAGAAGATATTATTAATAGTAATATTCTTGCTTTAGAGAAGTCTTTAGATGAGTTAAAAGTTGTTGAAAAGTTAGAAGTTACTAACAGAAATATAGAAGAGAAAGATCTAAATGTTATAGATAAGATTAATAAAAGAATGGGTAATAATTTAACTGTAAGTGAATTAAAAGAATATTCAAGTGGAAGGTTCCCAGGTGGATTATCAAAGACAGAAAAGCGTGGTGTTAATGACTTAGTACCTGTATGGAACAAAAGTAAATGTATTGAATGTAATCAATGTAGTTTTGTCTGTCCTCACGCTGTTATAAGGCCTTTATTAATTGATGAATCTGGTAAAGATAGTATTACTGATAAAGAAAAGAAATTCTATCTAGCAATCAGCGAGAAAGATTGTACTAGTTGTGGATTATGTATTAATACTTGTCCTACTAATGCTTTAGAATTCTCAAAAGGGAATGTTGAAAACTTAAATATTGTTAACAAATATTTTGATACACATGAAAATAACTGTAACTTAAATAAATTTACAGTTAAGGGTAGTCAATTTAATCATAGTAAGTTTGAGTTTAGTGGAGCTTGTGCTGGTTGTGGAGAGACTAATTATATTAAGTTACTTACGCAATTATTTGGTGATAAGTTAGTTATTGCAAATGCTACTGGATGTTCAAGTATCTATGGTGGTAGTGCGCCATCTACTCCTTACAGTATTCCTTGGGCAAACTCATTATTTGAAGATAATGCTGAATTTGCTTATGGTATTTATAATTCTTATAAATTAAAAAGAGAAAGAATAATGAATATTATAAATGAATCTATAGATAGTGTAGATAGTGATACTAAAAAGTTATATCAAGAGTATTTAAATAATGCTGATGATTTTGATAAAACAATTGAAGTTATGAATAAATTAAATAATAAAGATATACCTAAAGATTTAAAAGACATACTTACATATATACCAGCTCGTAGTGTTTGGGCTATCGGTGGAGATGGATGGGCTTATGATATTGGATTTGGTGGTATAGATCATGTCTTATCTAGTGGAGAGAATATTAATATTCTTGTTCTAGATAGTGAAGTATATTCAAATACTGGTGGTCAAGCTAGTAAGTCTTCAAGAATTGGTCAGGTTGCTGAGTTTGCTGACTTAGGAAAGAAAACTACTAAAAAAGATTTATTTAAGATAGCAATGAATTATCCTAATTGTTATGTTGCAAGTGTATCTTATGGTGCTAATTTTATGCAAACTATTAAAGCTTTAAAAGAAGCCGAAGAACATAATGGCCCAAGTATTGTTATTGCGTATTCTCCTTGTGTTGAACATGGCATTAAAGGTGGTATGACTAACAGTATTAATGAAGGAAAGAAAGCTGTCGAAGTAGGTTATACACTTCTAATGAGATATAATCCTATAGAAGATAAGCTATATATGGATAGTAAAGAGCCTGATTTTGATAAGTATCAAGAATACTTAGATAATGAAGTTAGATTTAATGCTTTGAAGATTAAGGATGAAACTTTAGCTAAGGAACTTTTAACAAGACAAAAAGATGCTGCGATTAAAAGGTATAATTATTTTAAAAAACTTTTAGACAACTAATAATTATCTATTAAGTAAGATAACACTAAAACATTATCTTACTTTTTATTTTGTGACAAGAATTTGTAAAGTAGTGTAGATAATTATAAAAATATGATAAAATGATATCATAGGTGGTAGCATATGAATTATAAATATCGTAAATGGCAAATATTTGGAAAAAGATTAGATGTACCCGAACATATTTTAGAAAGCATTTATAAAAATAATCTTACTTTTAGTAATTATATGAAATATGATTTAGAAAATAAAGTGCCAATTTCCTGTATTATTAGTTATGACAAAGAATTAGTGGAAAAATTTGGCGTTGATAAGTGTAAAAAGCTTGATTGGGAATTAATTAATCATGGTATGTTAAGAGTTGATTATGGATTTAAATTCCCTGGTTTTAGAGCACTATTAATGTCTGAAGATGAGAATAAAGAACCTGATGATTTAAACAAAATGTTATATGAAACTGTGATAGATCATCTTTCCCCTTCTAATTTTAGTTCTAAAATGCGTGAAGTATATCCCGATAGATTTTTTGATGTTTCACAAGTTGATGAAACCTTAAAATATATAGCAGATAAATTTAATAACAATCGGAATTTAGGCTTATTCGATATAGTAAAAAATTGGGATTTATTTAAAGAAAAAGATCTAAGTTATTTTTTGTCACATGATAGTACAAATGAACCGCATATAACAGATAATCAATTAAAAAAATTTATGTCGAATTATGGTGGCTTAGCACCAATTATATTAGATAAATTAAATGGATTCTCTTTTCAAGATTTATATAGAGTTATCGATGATATTTCTAAATTTAATTCAGACGAAGAAAAACAAAATTATGTTAAACAAATTACTGATAAAATACTAGATAAAGAACGGAAAAATTTTGGAAAAATAAATAATTTTACTGATGAAGAATGTAATGAATTATTTAAATATTCTTCTCTTAAAGATTATCTTAATGGATCTACTAAATATGATGTTGAAAAAGTAATTGATGAATTGAAGTTATTGCCACAATCATATAGTGAATTATTACCTTTTAATGTTTTAAATAATGAAAATTCATTATCATTTTTATCCGATTATGGAGTTAAAAATGTGGTGGATTTTGATAATGAATGTGGACACTTTTTTTCAAAAAATAATTTTGAAGTTTTAAAGACAATTGATAAAATATATCACTATGGACCCAAAACCGATATACCATATTTTGAAAAAAAGGGAGAAATATATACTAAAGATGAATTTTATCAAATAATGAGAAGATTTTTGGCTGGATATCCGGATGGCGATAATAAGCCTCTTGATTATCGGCATATTACCGGTGAATTTAGAACTAAAAATCCCGATTTATTTATTTCTGAACAAGCACCACAAGAATTACAAGATTTGTTTTATAGTAAATCTATTACTCCTAAATTACTTTTGAATAATCCATCTTATATTGAATTTTTAAAAGACAAATTTGCGTGTTACTTTAAATTTGATCGTGATATTTTTCAAGATGAAAATCAAAATTTTTTTTACTTTTTTAATATTCTTAATAATAAATTAGAATTTTCTGATTTTATTGCATTCATTACTGAATATGAAGATGTTTTTGATATTGTTTTTAATAAAGAACCAGATATAAGATTATCGATAGATGATAATATAAATCAAATTACTCAAAAACTAAATGATACTTGTATAAAGGTAATTATAGAGCGTGGCATCAAATATCCAGAACATATACCTAAAGAATTAGTAAAATCTTATCCATCAATGTTTTTGGATAGTAATGCTCCACAAGAATTGCAAGAAATGTTTTATAATAGATCGCTTTCTACAGAGTATTTATTGGCAAATCCTGCGTTAATTAAATATTTAAAAAATGTTAATTTAGAAGTTTTGTTTAAATATATGCCACTGTGCGTTAAAAATAATAATCATAATGATTTTATGAATATAATAAATTATTTTAATAATTTATTTAGTTCAGAAGAAGTCTTTAGTTTAATGATTTTATATGGTAAATATATTGAAAACCTTTTTAATAATAATAAGTTTGATGATTTTAAGTTTGATTTAAATTTTAGCAAAGAAGAATTACTAAGTGAATTAGACAGAGTAATTTTAAAGAATATTATTGAATCCAATTTAAAATATGATGAAAATATTGCTGATAGTTTTAAGGCCAATAATCCAAATATGTTTTTAGATAATAATACTCCTGAAGAAATTAAAAAGATGTTTTATGATAGAAGCATGACTATCGAATATTTAAATAGTCATCCTGAAGTATTAAATTATTTTAATAACACTAATATTTCTTTTGGCTTTTCTGAAGAGTATTCTTGGATAATTCCGGCATTTAATGATATGCAAGATATAAAATTAGCAAATCATAATTATTTAAAAGTAATTTCTGAATATGCAAAGTTGTTTGATATTAAGAGTCAAAGCATTTTTAGAGAATATATTATTAATTTTGGCTCTGAAATAAATGTTGAGAAGGTAGAATATCATGCGAAAATACTAATAAGACTTTCTTTATCAAATTCTAGTGAAATAAGTGCTTTTGCGGATGAACTTGCTAAGCAAATATTGTGTACCGATAAACCGTTTGATGCTTTAAATAAAATTGAAGAAATGTTTGTAAAAAATAACATTCCAGTAGTTGGAAAAATTTATTCTTGTTTTGAAATTTTGCATCCTGATTTTCAAGGATTTGATTTTAATAATTCGATAGTTTCGCCGGTATTGAAAAACGCATCTACTTCAGGTAAAAAAGTAATTGTATTTTCTGATTTAATTAAATGTGCTTTTGGTTCAAATAATAGATCTGTAAATAACTATTTGAAAAATATAGAAATAGGTTCTAGTTTGTATGAAAAGATTAAAAACGGACACTTACAGTTTGATTCATTAAGTGAATCTGATATGAAAGAATTAATTACTTTTAGAAATCACTTAGCAACTTTGTATAATAATACTAAAAAGTCAAAAAGCGATAATAAAACTTTTACAATTAGTAAGGACATATTAAATGATATTTTGCAATTAGTAAAAGAATTATCTTCAGATGATACATTGGATTATAACTTAGCTGATAGAGTTATTAGAATGTTTTGTGGATTTGCAGGAATAAATACATTAGAAGAAGCTAAAAGTTATATTTCTAATAAAATTAGTGTTGCTGATTCTAGAAATAGGAATGCTGCTCGCTTAGATTTGATTTTAGAAAAAGGAGATTTTATTAAAGGAATAGGAAGTATTGATTATTTAAGTAATATATTACAAAATGGTAGTGTATCTAAAGAATATCTAGGTGCAAGTGCGGGAAGTGACTCTACACCACTTGATACCGATGTATCTATGGTATTGAAATCTGATGGTTCGGTTAGTGATAAAATGGAAGGACTTATAGCAAATAATTATGGACCAATATGGTTTGTTTTGAAGAATGATGATAGATTTATAACAACTAGAAATAATTCAGAAGAATTAGATGTAAAAAGAAATTTATCAAAATTAGAAGTTTTTCATACTTTATCAAGTGTAGATCACTATGGAATAAGAACTGGGTTTGCTTCCAGTGAAATAAATTATATTTTAACCAATGAAGATAGTTCGAAAATTGGATTAGAAATTGCTATGAATGGTTTTTATATACCGGTTGCTAATAAAAAAGGAGAAATTGTATTTACTCCTAAGGACTATGATAATTTAAGAGAAAAAATGAGTGGTTTATCTCATTTTGGCGAAAATAATTATTCATTTTCTGAAAATTTGGTTACAAATGAAACAATAGAATTAACTAGTCAAATAGAGCAAAGTAATCTTGAAACTCAAGAAAAGAGAAATAAAATTAACTCGATTATAAAAAAATCTCTTGAAGAATTAGGGTTACATTTAAAAACAAAGATTGATGGCGATTTAACAGAAGGAGTTGTAGAATTAATTGACACTGGATCAACAGGTAGGGGAACAAATAAACCTGGTGATGGAGATTTTGATTTTATGATGAGACTTGATAAATCAATAATATCAGGTTCACAAAAAGTTGATGAATTAAAAAGGACAATATTGAAAAATTTAGGTAAAGAAAATTCTTCAGAAATAATTGCGTCAGGAGATTTTAGGTTAAAGGGTGTTCAAATTGATAATGATACTAATGTTGATATTGATATTACGTTTACTAATAAGACAGATAAAATATCATATTCTACAGAAATGGCGTTACAAGACAGGTTATCAACTATTAAAAATTTAGATACGGAAAAATATAACCTTGTTGTTGCTAATATATTACTTGCTAAACAAGTATTAAAAAAAGCAGAAGTGTATAAACCAAATCGTGGAGAAGTTCCACAAGGTGGTTTAGGTGGCGTTGGAATTGAAAATTGGATTCTTCAAAATGGTGGTTCTTTTATTGATGCCGCTACAAGTTTTGTTAAAGCAGCTGAAGGCAAAAACTTTGCTGAATTTAAATCAGCTTATCAAATATGGGACTTTGGTGAAAATCATTTAGCAGAACGTAGAAATCAATATTCTCATGATAATTTTATTGCTAATAATATGAATGAATCTGGATATAATAAAATGACTCAAGCTTTAAAAAATTATTTGAAATCTTTAGATAAAGAACAAATTCAGTCAAAAAATATCCAACTATAAATATAATTTTAATATAATAAAAAAAGAAAGCCACCCACGAAGGGTGACTTCCAAAGAATAAAAAGGGGTTGACTAGTGTGATACTAGCACCAACTTGCTCTTTTGCAAATTGGTGATTACTATCCTAATCGATTTTATGGGGTTTGTCAACCCTTTTTTTAATATTTTCTTCTAAATTTTATGCTATAATTAAGTGGGAGTTAGTTATGAATATAGAGAGTGTTAATGGTATAGGTTTAAAGACTAAAAAAGATTTAGAAAAGTTAAATATTTATAGCATAGATGACTTAGTAAATTATTATCCATATAGATATGATTTCATTAAAATAAATAGTATTCATGATATTAGTGAAGCATATACAGTAAGAGCTACTATTATTGAAATACCTAAAGTATTTTATATAAAAAGAAATCTTAATAGAATGACTTTTAGAGCTATTAGTGAAGATGTACTACTAAGTGTTACTATTTTTAACAGGGCTTTTCTTAAAACTAATATTACTCAAAATAAAGAAGTATTATTAATAGGTAAATATGATAAGTATAAAAACACTTTTGTAGCTAGTGATATTAAATTTAATACTATGGATAATTCTATTACTCCTATATATCATTTAACTTATGGTATTAAGAATACAAGTATTCATAAATATATTTTAAATGCTTTACCATTTGCCCAGTGGGTTGACTTAATACCAAATTATCTTAATAATAGATATAATTTTATAAGTAAAAAAGATGCTTTAAATTATATTCATAATCCTAGTAGTTTAGAAGAAATAAAAAAAGCTAGATTAAAACTTATATATGAAGAGTTATTTGAATTTATGTTTAAGATTAATTATTTAAAAAGATATAATACTAAAGTATTAGGAATTAAAAGAAATATAGATAATATAGATGTCTTTATAAATAAATTACCTTTTAAGCTTACAGTAGATCAGTTAGCTAGTTTAAAAGATATAATGAATGATATGAATAGTCCTTACAGAATGAATAGATTAATACTTGGAGATGTTGGTAGTGGTAAGACTATTGTATCTATAATGGCTATGTATGTAAATTATCTATCTGGATATGAAAGTGTACTTATGGCTCCAACTGAGATACTTGCTAATCAACATTATAATAATATAGTAAATCTATTTAAAGATACAGATATTAGAGTAGAGTTGCTAACAGGCAAAACTAGTAAGAAAGATAAAAAAGTAATATATGAGAAAATTAAAAATCATGAAGTAGATATAGTTATTGGTACACATGCTTTATTTAATGATGAAATTATTTATAATAATCTTGGATTAGTTGTAACAGATGAACAACATAGATTTGGAGTTAATCATAGACATAAACTTGAAAACAAAGGTATATGTCCTGATGTATTATATTTATCTGCTACTCCGATACCTAGAACTTATGCTTTAACTATTTATGGAGACTTAGATATTTCTATAATTAAAAGTAAACCTAGTGGTAGAAAAGAGATTAAAACTGTTTTAAAGAAGGAAAAAGATATAAAAGATGTCTTATATAAAATGTATGAAGAATTAAAAAGTGGACATCAAATATATGTTGTATCTCCTTTAATAGAAGATAATGAAGAGCTAGATTTAAAAAGTGTAATTGAACTAGAAGAGAAGTTTAAAAGTGCCTTTAAAGGTGTATCTATTGGGGTATTACATGGTAAACTTAGTAATGATGAAAAAGATAGCATAATGAATGATTTTAAACTAGGTAAGATTAAAATACTTATAAGTACAACTGTAATAGAAGTTGGGGTAGATGTTGGTAATGCCACTATGATGGTTATTTATAATGCTGAGAGATTTGGGCTTGCTACACTTCATCAGCTTCGTGGTCGTGTAGGGAGAAACAGTTTAGAGTCTTATTGTTATTTGGTAAGTAATTATGATACAGAAAGATTAAATGTTTTAGTAGAAAGTAATGATGGGTTTTATATTAGCGAAAAAGACTTTGAGTTAAGGGGAGCTGGTGATATGTTTGGAATAAAGCAAAGTGGAGATTTTAATTTTAAGATAGCTAATATAAGAAGAGATAATAAGATACTTATGCAAGCTAAAAAAGATAGTGATGAGTTTATTGATAGTGAAGAATATTTAAATAATAGTTATTATAAAAAAATAATAAACAACATAAACTTTATAAATTAGTGTCAAATGCTGTTTTAGGAATTGACAATTAATCTTAATTAGGATAAGATTATTATAGCATGATAGTAACGACTGACGTTCGTCATGCTAACCTTCGTGATACTCTTACGAATTCAAAGGTGAGAGTTGATCAACCAAAACCCCCTGAGAGAGTGAAGCAATTTATTTCACTCTCATTTTTTGTGGCAATGTTTATAAGGAATTGTAAGGTATTTGAAAATTTTACAAAAATTCTTGTGAACAAGTTGGGAACGAATTTTATGAAAATAGCTTTATAAATTTAATGGATATTACTGACTTTTTAGACAAAATTTGATACAATAATGTCATAATAATTCTATATTAAATTATAGAATTTTTTCTTTTGTAGAAGGAGGATAATATGAGATTAATAAATATTACGGCAGAAAATTTTAAAGGTATAGAAAAAGCTAATGTTTCACTGGCGAAGTCACCAGTTAATAATGTATTTACATTAGTAGGTATAAATGAAAGTGGTAAAACTACGATGCTAGAAGCAATTAATTCCTTTGAATATAATGACGAAAAAGATTTAACTAAAATAAGCAATGCAATCTTACCGTCAAAAGATGATTTGATTCCAATAAAATATAGGACAAATTTTAACGGGAACATAAAAACAGTATTTGAATTAGAATTAAATGATAAGGATAAAAAAGATTTAAAGAATTATATCTTGGAGCTAGGATATCTTTTAATGAATGATATAAATAATATTACGGTAGAACAAATATATAATTACAAAAATTCTAAATTTGATAATTCATCTTATAAATGGGGAATGGAACTAATTTGTAAACCTAAAAAAAGTAGAACAAAATATGGGGCAAAATTAGAAGGAGAAGAATGGAATAAAGTTGTTAACTTTATGAAACAAAAAATGCCTAGAATATTGTATTTTCCAACAATTTTATTTGATTTGCCTGATAAAATATATTTAAATAATCTTAAGACAGATGATTATAAAGGAGAATTTTATAGATTAGTTATTCAAGATATTTTAGATTCATTAGATGATTCATTGAATATTAATGAACACCTTGTAGATAGAATTGTTTCAAATAGTGCAACTGATAAGGATAATGTAAAACAAATTTGTTTGCAGATTGGAAGGAAATTATCCGAAGAAATATTAAAAAAGTGGTCTATGGTATTAACTAACAAAGCTAAAAGAATTAACGTAGATGTTGATAAAGATGAAAAAGGAGTTTTTATTGAATTTAAAATTGAAGGAGATGATGGCTTCTTTCATTTGAGTGAAAGGTCGCTAGGGTTTAGATGGTTCTTTGTATTTTTACTATTAACACAATTCAGAGGGTATAGAAAAAGTGAAGATAAACATATAATATTTTTATTTGATGAACCAGCTGCGAATTTATCAAGAAAAGCTCAAAAACAGCTAATTAAAAGTTTAGAAAAAATAAGTGATAAATGTACTATAATATATACAACTCATAGTCAACATTTAATTAATCCTAATTGGTTAGAAGGAGCCTATGTTGTTACAAATGATGCATACAATGATGAAGATGAGGATTTTGTCGCATCAGATACCAATATTAAAATTTACAGATATAGAGACTTTGTTAGTGAATTTCCACAAAATGTAAGCTATTTTCAGCCAATATTAGATGTTTTAGAATATGTTCCAAATGAATTAGAAATGTGTGATAATGTTGTCATACTTGAAGGAAAAAATGATTATTACGCATTAAAATATTTTTTTAAGATAATTTTAAATAGAGAAGATATTTCATTAGTCCCTGGTATGAGTTGTACCAATGTTGATAGTTTAATATCATTATATTCTGGCTGGGGTAAAAAGTTTAAAGTATTATTAGATTCTGATGAAGCTGCAAAATCAAGTAAGAAAAGATATGAAGAAAAATTTGGAAGTATAACTGATAAAAAAATATTTATGTTAAATGATGTTGATAAAAATTGGAATAAGAAAAACATGGAATCAATTATACCGAATACTGAGAGATATAAAATTCAACTTAAATGTTTCCCGGAAAGTAAAAAATATACTAAAAATATGTATTATAAAGCAATTCAAGAATTATTTATGTGTAATAGGAAAATAGATATATCAGAAGATGTTGTAGAAAAATTTAAATTATTATATGATTTTTTAAAAACAACTGATGAAAATTAATCATCGGTTTTGCTATCTTTTAAAGTATCTATAACATTTATTATTTCATCTAATGCACTAATGAATAAATGCGAATAAGTTTTTAATATTTCCCCTGAAGAGAGCGAAAGCTCTCATTTTTGCTTGTATTAAATGGTTTTAGACCTACTAAGTAATTTTAGTTACGCTTTTAGTTACACAAATTTAAAATAAGTTAAAATTTTTTGACAAAGTTAATGAAAATTTATGCTTTTTCATTAACTTTGCCAAAGATATAAAATCTAAGAAATTGTGCTTTCAAACTTCATTTTATAAACACAGAGAACAATTAGATACTAGCTAAATTACAATTATTTAGTTATAATTAATATAACTTGTTATATAAGGAGGAAACAAATGAAAAATGAATTAATAATTAAAAAATGTCAAAAATGTGGTGCATTAGTTGAGGCTATTAATGACTGTAACTGTGATGAGTGTGGAATAACTTGTTGTGGCAAACCTATGGTAAAGTTAATTTCAAATAGTGTTGATGCATCGTTTGAAAAACATATTCCGACTTTTGAATATGCTGATGATTGCATACTTGTAAAAGTTAATCACGTCATGGAAAAAGAACATTTTATTGAATGGATTGCAATGGTTAATGACAAAGATATTTGTAAAGTTAAATTATTACCAGAACAAAGTGCAGAATGTAAATTCAAATATATAAAAGGATCAAAATTATATGCATATTGTAATAAGCATGGGCTTTGGTCTTGTGATGTAGAATAATAGTTACTTGTATTATAATTGTTAAAAGTCTTTGACAAACTTCCAAAGACATTTGGTAGAAATCCCAGACTAACATATATATTATTGTTAGTGAAAGGAGAAATAAGAATGAAGTTAGGAGATAATATTTTCAAACTAAGAAAAGATTGCAAACTTTCACAAGAACAATTAGCAGAAAAAATTGGCGTAACTAGACAAACAATATCAAATTGGGAGCTTGGTGAAACTTCTCCAAATCCTGAACAGTTAAAATTATTATCTAAAGCATTGAATGTTAGTATTGATGAATTATTAAATAATGATATTAAACAAGTATTAGTAGAAAAAGTAAATAATACTGAAAAACATACAGAGATAATAATTAAGATATTAAAAATCTTGATAATAATTTTTATTGTTTGTTTTGCTATTGACATTTTTATAAATATTATGTTTGATTCTAAAAGAGACTCAATGACTATAAAAGATAATCAAACTGTTCTTCTTAACTGCCTACTTAATGAAGAAAAGTATACTTATCTAATAGAATATGATAAAGATGATAATATTATTGATGCAAGTGGTAGTGATTATATTATAAATGTTGTTAAAGACAAACAATTTAACAAAGCTAAAATTTTGGTAAAATATATTGAATCATATTTTAAAGATAACGGTGGTCATTGTTAATTATATTACAATTTATCAGTGAGATTAGTTCCTAGAGTTGTAAAAAATGTATTGGCAAAAGCTGAAATGTGGTGTATTAACAGAGAGTCTATAGTTAAAGAATTTGAACAAGAATTACAAAGAAAACTAGAAATCAAAAACGCAGAAAACATAGTTGATGCTGATCCAAGTATATTTATTCAGTCTGCACAAGCTATTAGTTACAATTGGGGCAAAGAAGATATAAAACAATTATATTTAAATTTAATGGCTTCTGATATGGATATAGCAAAAAAGGAAAATGTTCATCCAAGTTTTTCAGAGGTTATCAAACAAATGGATTCAAATGATTTTAAAATTTTTACAAAAATATATAGTAAAATAGTAATTCCACTTTATGTGCTACAAAAAAACAAGGAAAAAGGTACTACACCCATATTAGATTATTTATTAACTAGTGATTTTTATGTTAATATTTCAGAAAATAAAGTCATAAAGAGTCTAAATAAGTTGGAAAGATTAAAATTGATTGAAATCGATGATGACCAATACTATATAGATGAAAAAATATATACTTCTATTGAAAATGGGAAAGAAATAATGAAATATAAATCCGAGTTTTTAGATAAATTAGATATAACAAAGGGAATGATAAAGAAAACAAAGTATGAAAAAGATTTTTTTGATGTATGTTGTAAGTAAGAAAGGTAGTGATTATAATGAATAAATATTATGATAGTTTAAATGATGAAGTAAAAGAATATTTTAGTATTTTATCACCAGAGTTTCCAGAATGGTTATTAGAATATATTGATACTCCTGAAATGGAAAGAATTAGTAAAATAAGTATGAGTTGTGGTACAGATTATTCTAAATGCTTTAACGTTAGATATTGGTATTCTAATTTAGATCATAGTGTTGGTGTTGCCTTAATTATTTGGCACTTTACACACGACAAGAAACAAACATTAGCAGGTCTATTCCACGATATTGCTACACCTGTATTTAAACATTGTATAGATTTTATGAATGGTGATTCAGAAATTCAAGAGTCTACTGAAGAAAAAACATCTGACATTATTAGAAATTCTTCAAAAATAATGAGTTTACTAAAAAGAGATGGTATAAAGTTAGAAGAAGTAGATGACTATAAAATTTATCCTATAGCGGATAATGATACACCAAAATTATCTGCTGATAGATTTGAATATACATTTGCAAGTGGATTAACTTTTTTCAGAGTTTGGGAATTAGATAAAATTAGAAAAATGTATAACAACATTGTAGTAACAGCAAATGAAGATGGTATACAAGAACTTGCTTTCAAAGATAAAGAAGTTTGTGAAGAATATATAGATACAATTTCAAAATTATGGCCTGAATGGGTAAGCGATAAAGATAGAACAGTAATGCAATTTTTAGCAGATATGTGTAAGTCAATGAATAATGTTGGTTATTTAACAGTAGAAGATTTATATACACTTTCAGAACAAGAAGTAATTGATAAAATTTTAACTTGTGAAGATAATTATCAGATTGTTTTAAATTATTTCAAGATGCAGATACAGTTTATAAAAGTACAATGCCTGCTGATGAAAAATATTGTGTTAATATAAAAGCAAAGACAAGATATGTTGTACCATTAGTTCAAACCGACGATACTGCTGTTAGAATAAATAAAATATCTGATACAGCAGCCAATCAAATTACAGAATATTTAAATTGTCCAAAAGGTGGATATTATACATACTTTGATTTTCAGTTTATACCTTATAAATAGTGGTGCGGTTGAAATTACAAAAAAAATCAATCATTTCTGATTGATTTAATCATTAACATCGCTTTGGTGCGACGATTTTATCTTATGGAGCAAGTGAGGAGAATCGAACTCCCATCTCAACCTTGGCAAGGTCGCATATTAACCATTATACTACACCTGCGTTGTCTGTAACTAAATAATACCAAATAATTAAAAAAAATGCAACAATAAAATTGTGACAACTTGCCTAAATACATGAAATTTGGTAAAATTAATAATTGAAGAAGGTTATGAAGTATGAATAAGATGAAAAAATGGATTAAAGATTTAAAAAAGAAAGCAAGTAAGTACGTAATGACTAATAAATTATTTATAACTTACTTATTATTTTCCCTAGCAGGATGTATCATAGTACGTAATGTCACTATCAATACACCACTAACATTAAAACCACTTTGTACCGAAATAGGTATGATCCTTTTAATCGGTTCATTTGGTTATTTTATCAAGCCTAAAAATCAATACAAATATTTTTTTACTTGGCTAATCATATTTACAATCATTCAAGTGGTTAACTCAGTTTACTATACATTCTATTCATCTTTTGCATCTCTAGGCGAGTTAGCAACTTTAAAACAAGCCGAAACAGTAACTGACTCAATCATAAATGAATTAAGATTAGTAGACTTCGTTTATATTTTATTTCCTGTCTTATTTTCTTACATTCACAAAGGTATCAAAAAAACTTCATACTATAACTATGTTTCAAAAATAGAAAATAGTAAAAGAATGGTTATTGGTACTTTAACAGCGTCATTAATATTCTTAAGTTACAGCTTCATAACTGCGACTGGCACTGATTATTCTCGACTTTCTAAACAATGGAATAGGGTCTACATAGTAGAAAGATTTGGTATAATCCTTTACCAAGGAAACGATATCGTTCAAACAATCAAACCTAAAATAAGCAGTTTATTCGGTTATGAAGAAGCAAAAAAACTTTATGATGACTATTTTAATAATGAAGAAAATTTAAAATACAATGGCAAAAATAAATATACTGGTATTCTAGAAGGATATAATATAGTTTATGTTCATATGGAGAGTATGCAAAACTTCTTGATGGATTTTAATTTCAACAATGAAGATGTTGTTCCAAATTTAAAGAAATTATCTAAAGAAGGTATGTTTTTCTCTAACTTCTATCCTCAAATATCTACAGGTACTTCATCAGATGCCGAATATATTATGACGACTGGATTACTTCCAAGTAACAGTGGCACAGTATTTGTAACATATCCAGATAACAAGTTTGTATCTATTGCAACTCTTTTAAAAGAAAGAAACTACCATACATTCAGTATGCATGGTAACTTCGCATCAATGTGGAATAGAAGTAAAGTACATCCTAATTTAGGTTATGAAGAATTAATATTTAGAGATCAATTTACTTATGATGAAGAAACTGAAAAAGTAGGTTTAGGTATCAACGATAAATTATTCTTTAAACAAGCTATTGATAAATTATCTGTTATGGAAGATACTTATCCAAACTATTTTGGTACAATCATTACTTTATCTAATCATTCTCCGTTTAAATATAATGATATATTTGATTATGATATTTCTGTAACATACAAAGATGAATCAACAGGTGAAGAAGTAAAAACTTGTTACTTATGTGATACAAGTATAGGTGACTACATTGTAAGTGCTCACTATGCCGATGAAGCTTTAGGTGACTTCATAAACTATATAAATACTAGCGATAAATTTAATAACACATTATTTGTATTCTATGGAGATCACGACGCTAAATTTTCTCACAAAGACTTAAATTACCTATACAACTATGATTATAAAACAGGAGAATTAAAGGATGAATCAGATCCAACATATAAACCTTATGATTCAATAGATCATAACTTAAATAAAAAGACTCCACTAATCATGTGGACTAAGAATGCTAAGTTAAAGAAAAAATTAAAAGGTGAATATACTAATGTAGTTGGAATGTACGATACTATGCCAACACTTCTAAATATGTTAGGTATAGAATATAAATATACTTTAGGACATGATATCTTCAATATAAAAGAAGATGACTACGTAGTATTTCCTAATGGTAATTTCTTAACTAATAAAGTTTATTATAATAATTCAACAGGAGATTATAAAGAACTAAATGGAAATAAAGTAGATGAAAAATATATAAATACATATAAAGCACTTGCTGAAAAAGAATTAGATGTAGGTAACGCTATTATTATGTATGATTTAAAGAATGAAAAGAATAATACTAATAAAGGAGAGTAGGGTTGATGAAGAAAAAGACTAAGATTTTACTAATAATTATTTTAGTACTGATACTAGCTTTTTTAAGTTTATTTATAGGTTATAAATTATATGACAATGACACTGATAAAAACGCTTATAAGCAAGAAGACAGTATTAAAGAATATGGTTATACTTTAGATGATCGAGATACTAAATTAATGAAAGATACTTTTAAGAAATTAAAATCTACTCTTAAAAGTGATAATATTGATTATAAAGAATATGCTAAACTATTATCAGAACTATATGTAATAGATATATTTACTATAGATAATAAAATAAATAAATATGACACTCCATCTTTAGAATATATTCTAGAGGATAATAAAGAAAACTTTTCTAATAATATAACTGATACTTTATATAAATATATGTTGGATAACTCAGATGGTTTTAGAGAACAAGAATTACCTATAGTAGAGTCAATTAAAACTACTAATATAGAAGAATCAACTTATACCTATAAAGATACTACTTATAATGGATATAAAGTAACTCTTTCTTGGACTTATAAGAAAGATTATGGCTATGATAAAAACGCTATTATAGATGTTATAAATAAAGATAATAAACTATTTATAGTAGGATATGAAGGAGCATAATATGAAAAGAATAATTAAGAAATTAAAAAATTCTAATAAAGTAATGCTTACAATCTATCTTATAAGTATAATAACTTTTATAGTATCCTTAGTATTAGCAGATATATCTATAATAAAACTATCTGGTATAGAAACTACTATTAGATATATAGTTATTGTTATATTAATACTTTTATTATTATTTTTAATAAATAGAAACTATACCTATGTTGTAAAAAGAAAGAAAGTTAAGTTTATAATTATAACAATTATAACATTCTTAATAGCTATTCTCTTGTTTGTATGTTCTTATTTTATTAATGTAATCTATGGTAATATAAGTAATTTATCTGAAAAGAAAAAGATAGTCTATACAAGCTATTTGATTACTTTAAATGATACTAATTTAAAAAGTACAAGTAAGTTAGGCATGATTAGTGATGAAAATGATATTGAAGGTTATATATTAGCTAAAAATATTATTAAGAAGAATAAATTAAAACAAGAAGTTATTAAGTATGATTCCTATACAACAGACGGTTTAATTGATAAATTATATTCTAAAGAAGTAGATGGTATATTTGTAAGTAGTAACTATATAAGTTTATTTGAAAGTACTTATCCAGATATAGCAAATAATACTAAAGTTGTTTATAAATACAGTAAACTTATGAATAATAAAGATCTTAGTTTAAAGAATAGTAAAAAGAAATTAAATGAACCATTTACGATTCTTTTAATGGGAGTAGATACCGATAGTCAAAGTGGGGTAGAAGCTAATTCTTCATTTAACGGAGATACATTAATGCTTGTATCATTTAACCCAAATACATTAAATGCTACTGTATTTAGTATTCCAAGAGATTTATATGTTCCGATTTCTTGTAGGGGAAATGCTATAAACAAGATTAATTCATCTGCTGCTGGTGGAACAGAGTGTGTTATTAATACCATTGAAAATCTAACTACTTTAAAAATAGATTATTATGCTAAGATAAATTTTAGGGGAGTAGTAGATTTGGTGGATGCTTTAGGTGGAGTAGACATAAATGTTGAAAATGCTTTTTGTGAACAAGATAGTCATCGTAATTTTGAAAATCAATTATGTCTTGAAGTAGGTAATCAACATGTAAATGGTGAACAAGCTCTAGCGTTTGCTCGTCATAGACATTCACTTCCAACTGGAGATCTAATGCGTATTCAAAATCAGCAAAAGTTAGTTGAAGCAATGGCTCGTAAATTAGTAACTCTAAATAGTTTATCTGATTTCAAAGATATATTAAGTGCTGTAAGTAAAAATATTAGTGTTAATATGGATACTAATCAAATATTATCAAGTTATAATATCTTAAAGGGTATGATTTCAAATACATTAAATGGGTCAGAAATGCTTACTTTAAATAGAACTTACCTAGAAGTATATGATAATCCGGTATACTTACCAAATGGTATGTACTTATCAACTTTAGGTTTATATCAAAAATCTTTAGATGATATTGTAAAAACTATGAAGATCAACCTAGAATTAGAAGAACCTGAATTAATTAAAACATTCTACTATGACGCTAATACAGAATATGTTAAAAGTGTAGCAGGTAAAAATATAAAAACTAGTGATAATAATGTTTTAATGAAAGATTTTACTGGTAAGAGTGTAAGCGAAGTAGAAAGTTTCTGTAGACTAAATAAAATAGAACTTATTAAAGAATATGTTAACTCGTCAAGTGATAAATATAATTCTAGTGTTGAAGTAAACAAAGTTGCTCATCAAAGCGTTAAAGAAGGTATAGATGTTGTCAATGTATCTAAAATGACTATCTATATTAATTCTAGTAATTAAGTGCATAAGCACTTTTTTTCTTTTTTAAATAATGATATAATTTGATTATGATAAAGAGTAGAGAAAAAAATGGATTTATATTTATTGAAACAATAATTGCTATAATAATATTAATGACTTCATTACTATTACTTTTTAACATGTATTTTAAACTATATAATAAAGCTAAGGAACAAAAAAGAGAAGATAATGTAAGTAGTTTATATAAATCTTTTTATATGAAAAGGGTAATGGAAGATTATATAGATAATTTTGATAAGTTAAGTACCTTAGTAAATGATAATAAACTTATAACTAATATAGGAGTGAATTCCAGTAACGTAGATATAAGTTATAAAGAAGATTATCTAATTAATCAAAATAACTTAGATATAAATAATATCTATTTAATAGGTGATATATCTAAATATAAAGAAAATTGTTTAACAGATTTTAATAATTCTAAATGTAATTATATATATTTAAATTTATCTGGTATTAAATACATAAATAAAATAGAATCCGATAAGCCCATACTTCTATTTGAATTTTTAGTAGATGATCAAGAAAGTATATGTAAAAATAATGCTGATATGTGTCATTATGAATATGTATATCTTGAATTATAAAAGACACCTAGTTGATTAAGGTGTCTTTATACTTATATACATTAACTTTAGGTAGTTGGTTTTCTGGTACTTCAACAGTTTTATTATCCACTTTACCATCATAATCTATAAATTCAAGTTTAATACTTTTAAATAGTTTTATTTCTGTTCCTTCAAAGTTATCATTAATTAATGTTATATTAAAATCATTTTTACTTGTTAAAAATTTAGTTTCCATAGAATCTATATTCATAGAACTTTTAAATTCTTTGCTATTATTATCTAATTTAAAATACTTATTATTAATAGTAAATGTTATATTAATTTTATCATATTCAGTTTTTTGAGATTCTTTTCTAGCTACAGTACTAAAAGTTTTAAATATTTCAGAGAGAGAAGATTGTTGTTGACTAGATTCAAAATAGAATACTTTTGTACCAGTACCAGTTGCGTTATATCCAATTAATTTAGATGCATCTGAATATGTATTACATAGTTTATAATCTGCATCAGTGTATGTTTCGTTTTCACCAAGAACTTTAGATGCCATACATTTAAGATGTGAATTATTTCCATAACCATAACTGATTGTAAAAATATAAACACCTTTTGCCTTCAATTGCTCAGTATTATATTTTAAAGTTGTACCGTCGCCACTTTCACCATATCCATCAAATGGACCACCATCACTTAAAAATAAGATAAAGTATAACGGATTATTATTTAAAGCATTTTTGCAAACATCCGAGTCACCAGCTATATAAGCACTCATATTTGATAAAAGAGTATTATTTATTAATTGCATTGGCATATAATAAATTGTTCCGTCAGGAGCACTAGTTCCTGGAGAAATAATATTGTGAGTAAATGGAGTTTCTACATATGATGAATCACCAAATTTAACTACGCTCGTACAATAAATAGGTTTATTATTTGGTTTATCTGGATTGGGAGCATCTTTCATATTTTCATTATATAAATCAGTAGTAAGATTTTTAATGGATGCAACTGCATTTGCTATAGGAGATCCACCCATAGATCCAGACCTATCAAGAACAATAAATGTATAAATAGGTCTATACTCAGTTATATCAATATTTTGACTAATAGTCATTCTAAATTTAGAATCAACTTTATAAGTATTCTCACTTGTTTGATTTATAGTACTATTAAATTCATAAGAGTTTACTGTTTCAGTATCATCTTGATTTTCTCCTTGATTACCACTTTTATTTTTAATAGGTGTTATATTAGTTTTTTCTTTTTTACAAGATTCTGTAAGATTTGTATTAACATATGCTAATTGATTATTCTTAATAGTAACAGTAGCATACTTATATTTATTGCCATTTTCATCAGTAGGTATTTTACTTTCCACTAAATATCCATTCTTTACAAGATTTTCATAAGATACACAAAACGCTGTTTCTTCGCTATCTTTAGAATAATTTAATTTTCCTTTTTGAGATAATATTTTATAATAAACATTTATTGCTTTTTCAACAGTATTTATATTAGCTTTCTTAGTATCTTCTTCTGTATTACCCTTAAAATTAAAAGTCGCAATACCTATAGTAAAAAGTATTCCCATTATTGCAAGAACAGCAATTAACTCGATTAATGTAAATCCCTTATTATTCATGATTATACTCCTTCGCCACTTTTATCTTGTTACTAACAACTTCTTCATTACAAATATTGTTATAACAAAATAAACCTTCGTTTAAAGTAATTGTGTAATAATTATCATCACTAGTTAATTTAGTACTACTAATAGAGAATATAATTTTATATCCATAACCACCAGATAACTCGCTAGGATTTATTTCATCTATTGATAAATAATCACTAGAAGACTTATATAATTCTTTATTAGCTAATCCTTCAAGTGTTAAGTCATTCTTTAATGATATCGTATTAGGATGATAACAATTTAAAGAAACAGTACCACTAGCTTTTTTATCTTTACTTTCATAAGGTATAACTAATGTAGTTTCATCAGACCAATAACAATAAGGCTCATCAGAAGACTTAATATTATTTCTAGAATTATCTTTTATTTTATTAGTAAGCGCTTTTTCATCTATAAGCACAGTTAAATTAAGTAAGAGAAGACTACTTACAGTTAATACTAATGTTAAAATAGTTGTCATTGATACAAATCCATTTTTATTCTTCATATTCTTTATCCTTATATATATAATAACAAAATATATTAAGATTGTCTAATAGAAAAAATAATGATAGAATATAATTATATGAAAAATAATAAAGGGATGACATTAATAGAACTTATAGTAAGTATAGTATTATTATCTGTAATATTAATTTTTTTGCATACCTTAGTAAATAATTTAGCTTTTAATGAAATGGATAAAAACTATGATGACAATGTTATGAGAGACCTTCTTGTTGATAATGTACAAGAGAATTTAATTCACTTTGGTCTAGCTTACAACGATGAAGAACCAATACCAGTTATATTAAGTGATGATAAAACAATGATTACGATAAATACTTTAGTAGGTAAATCTATTATTCTTGTTAATAAAGAAGAAAATGATTTATATGAAATAGTTTATAATGATGCTTATGGAAAGAACGCTATCTGGGGATTAAGCGAAGACTTAGAAGTAGATGTAGAAAATATATCTATTAAACTAGGAGATAATAATAATAAAGGTAATACGTATTTAAAAATAGTTATTCCTGTTTATGAAAAAGAGAAAGAAAGTAAAGATAATAACTATACTTATAATGATTTTATTATAAATTACTATGGTAAAAATAATCTTAATACTGGTAAGTATATTGATCCAGATATACCTGAAGAAGATACCGAAAAAGAAATTCCTTTATCAGATTATTTAATCAAGAATGGTAATATGTGGCAAAGTGGACTAGAAGGTGATGGCTATCGTTTTGTTGGAACAGGAGCCTACAATACAAGTACAACTCCATCTAACTTTGTCTGTTTTGGTACAATAGATCAAGAAACATGTAAAAGTAATCCTGATAAATATATGTATCGAATTATTGGCGTATTTGATAACTATACTAAACTTATAAAACTAACTAGTTTATCATCAAACGCTGCATTTACAGCAGGTACTAGATTTGGTCAAGGAATTCTATCTTTCGGTCCAAATGTATTATCTAATAGACTAAATGGGAATTCTCCTAGTGCAACATCTATGCCAAATTTATTTATTGGTAATCAAACATACGATTATCTCGGAGAATCTAGTGCGTGGTTAGCAGCCATAAGTGAAGAAGGCAAAAGAGATGTAGTTACTTTAACGCTTGAAGGTGGTCCTAATTACTATAATAGTTTATCTCCAAGTCAAATATATTTACATGAAATGAATAGAACTGGAAAAACAACAACAACTGGACAATGGCATGATAACACATTAAAAATAGTTGCTATGAATGTTAGTGATTACGTATTATCACTAGGAGATACAGCTAAGAGTATGACTACTGGGACTTATTCTAATCAAAGTACATTAAAAACTAGTTGGTTATTCCTAGGTAATAATAAATATGGAAACACTACAGGTAACTATAATACAGAACATACTACAGCATCTTATGGTTTAGGAACATCTAGTGCAACAACAAATTATAGCTGGACTATTAATCCAAATGGTTATATCACTAATACAAATGTTACAACAGACTACGGAATAAGACCAGTATTCTATTTAGACAGTAAAGTAACAAGAAAAACTGGTACAGGTACACTTACTGATCCATATATGATTACTCCATAATATTTAGTTGCACTAACCATATAATTTAATGTATACTTATTACTTGGAAGGAATGAATATATGAATATACCTAATCATGTTGCTATTATCATGGATGGTAATGGTAGATGGGCAACAGAAAGAAATAAAAAAAGAAGTGAAGGACATAAAGCAGGAGCTAAAACTTTAGAAGATATATCTTTATACGCTTTTGATAAAGGGATAAAAGTATTAAGTGTTTATGCTTTTAGTACTGATAACTTTAAAAGAGATCAAGAAGAAGTAGATAATTTAATGAATCTACTTGTTAACTACTTTAATAAGAAATTAAATAAAATAATAAAAAAAGGTATTAAAGTAGTTATAAGTGGTAGAAAAGAAAACTTAAGAAGTGACGTTTTAGACGCTATTAATAATATTACAGTTAAAACTAAAGATAATAAAAATGGAATATTTAATATATGTCTAAATTATGGTGGACAAGAAGAAATAGTAGATGCATGTTTAAAATATGCAAGTATATCTAATAAAGAAAATCTAACTAGAGAGAATTTCTATAAATATTTATATAATAATTTACCACCAATAGACTTACTTATAAGGACAGGTGGAGAAGTTAGACTATCCAACTTTATGTTATACCAAGCATCTTATGCTGAATTATATTTTAGTAATACTTATTTTCCAGATTTTAATAGTAAAGAATTAGATGATGCAATAGATTATTTTAATAATAAAGACCGTCGTTATGGTGCTATTAATAACTTGAAAAAATAATTAAAATAAAATATAATTTAAGTAGGAAGTGAAGATATATGAAAAAAAGAACTATCGAACTTATAAACTCAATTGTCCTTGTATTATTCGGAATAATAGTTTTAGCGTTACCATTATTTGATAATAATGATATTGAACTAGTATTTATACTTATGTTTAGTATATTTGGATTTATTAGTTTATATAAATTTATCTTAGTATATAAGACTAAAGACTACGACGGATTATTTACATTTATTGCTTGTATTCTAGGACTTGTATTAGTCTACATACTAGATTTAGAAAAACCATTTCACTTAGCATTATTAATCATGTTATGGGTAATAGTAATGAGTCTTATTAAACTTAAAAAAAGTGATTACTATCATGATAGAAAAAGTAAAGAGTGGTTAATTAAATTTATAACAATGATATTATTTATATCTACTGGTATAATATGTGCAATTAACTTAAATGAACCAAATGAACAAATGCTAGTAGTAGGTTTCTTCTTCTATATCCATGGTATATTAGAATTAATGGAACCAATATCATTATATTTATTAAAGAACAAAGAAGTATAGAAATATATTTCTTTTTTTAATAACATTTCTGGAAAAATGTGTAAAAATAGTTAAAAATAGTCGGAAAAATGTGTAAAATTACTTGAAAATGGTCGGAATTTTGTGATAAACATCTAAAATTTGCCGTATTTATGGGATAAAATCCTAAATTACATATTTCACCAATGTTTAACTTGAAAACAGTTTAAAAATATTATAAAATTAATCTAGAAAGAGTAGGTAAATAATGAAAAATATGAACAAAAAGCAACTTATAGTTGTAGCATTCACTTTTGCTCTATTACTATTAATAGGTGGAACATATGCGTACTTTAGTATTAATGCAAGTAATGATCAAACAGGTGCTAAGGTAACAGGTAAAGCCAACAACTTAGGAAATCCAACAATGCAAATTAAAACATCTAAGTTATATTTAAATTTAGATGCAAACTTAATGAGTCAAGCAAATGCAGGAAAGACTTATTATGCTAATGAAAATGAAAATGGACTAGCACTAACTACTAATCCAAATTACATATTAGCAACAGCAAGTTTACCAGAAGGAGATGAAGCACTAGACTGTACTTATAATTATAAAGTAACAGCAACTGTAACAACTCCAATCACTGATAACTCAGATAATGATGTAAAAGTAGTAGTAGGAGATAAGACTATGACTCTTAAGGAACTTACAACTGCTGGAACTACAGGCATTATAGTAAGTGGAGAAATTAAAAACTTAACAAAAGGAAATAGTGTATCAATACCACTAACAAGTAGTATAACAAATACAGCAACTACTCAAGATAAATTAGTAGGTAATTCATACACAATAAAAATAGAACCATATACAAGTGGAGATAAAAAAGCATTTTCTTGTAAATTACATGCTGACTCAACACCACTAGCAGATAAATTAATAGCAAGTGGAAAATTATGGCAAAGTGGACTAGAAGGCGATGGCTATAGATATACAGGAAGTGGGGCAGTAGGAACTAGTACAAATCCAAATAACTTTATATGTTTTGGTACAACAGATAAATCTACTTGTACAGCAAATCAAGATAAATATATGTATAGAGTGCTTGGAGTATTCTCAGATGCAAATGGAGATAGCCATGTTAAACTAATTAAATATAAACAATTAGGTAATGAAATAGGTTACTATGCATGGCATCCGGACTATAATACAGATATATCATGGGAAAACAGTGATATGTATAAAAGACTTAACGGAAGTTATTTCTTAACAAGTGCAAAATATGATTACTTGCAAAATACAGAATGGAGTAATCGTATAGAAAATTGGACATGGAGTGCAGTAAATACAAAAACATCCGATGGAAGTAATGGACCAAATTATTACATCAGTTTAACACCAGGCCAAATATATTTACATGAAATGAATAGAAGTACGAAAACAAGTACAGTTGGCGAATGGACAACACCAAGTGCAAAAATAGGCTTAATGTATGTAAGTGATTATACATTATCATTAGGTTCAAGTGCTTTAGCAATAACAGGAAGTACTGTTGATAACAAAGATACACTAAAAACAGGCTGGATGCATCCAAGTAATAATGATACTGCAAAGGATTCATGGGAATGGACACTTTCTCGTACTGGAGTTAATGGTAGTGGCTACCGCTATGCGTGGGGTGTCAATGACAATGGTTACGTGTCCAACTACTACGTGAATGTTTCTGGTGCGGTGCGCCCAGTCTTCTATCTTACGTCGAATCAAGCATTTTTAAGCGGTGAAGGCTCTTTGGACGATCCGTTCATGATCCAATAGGGCGTTCGATAATAGTGCAAAATCGACGCAGTCGATTTTGCATCCGGTGTTAAGCAACTTAGGTTGCTTTTTTACTAAATAGTGAAGGAGAAAGATTATGAAAAAAGTTAGAACAATATTTATGGGAACACCTGAATTTTCTTTAAATGTATTTGAAAGTGTAGTAAAACTATGTGATGTGGTGGCAGTTGTAACTAAAAAAGATGCTTATATAGGAAGAAAAAAAGTATTAACACCATCTCCAATTAAGAAAAGAGCGTTGGAGTATGGAATTGATGTACTTACTCCAGATAGCTTAAAAAAAGAGTATGAAGATATTCTTAAGTATGATCCAGAATTAATTATAACTTGTGCTTATGGAAAAATATTACCAAGTGTAATACTTGATTATCCTAAGTATGGTTGTATAAATATTCATGCATCATTACTACCAAAGTATAGGGGAAGTGCTCCGATTGAATGGGCAATTATGAATGGAGAAAAAGAAACAGGTATTACTTTAATGTATATGGATGTTGGTATGGATACAGGAGATATGATTGATAAAGTTACCTATACTATTAAAGATACTGATGATAATGGAAGTGTTCATGAAGAGTTATCTAAACTTGGAAGTATTATTCTAGAAAAGAATCTTGAAAATATTATAAATGGCAACATAAGTAGAATTAAACAAGATGATTCTTTAAGTACACTTGCTCCGATGATTACAAGAGATATGGAAGAACTAGATTTTAATAATAATGGAGAAAGTATTATAAATAAAATAAAAGCTTTTTCACCAGCGCCACTTGTTAATACTAAAATAAATGATGAAGAAATAAAAATAAAGAAAGCACATTTTATAAAAAAAGATAATACTAGAGTAGGGAACGTAGTTATCAATAATAAAGAATTATATATTGAATGTCTAGATGGATATGTATATATAGATATAATTAAACCTGCTGGTAAAAAAGAAATGGATATTAAAAGTTATTTAAATGGTCTAAAGAATAGGAAATAATATGAATATTAAGAATATATTTAAAAGAAAAAAGAATGATAAAGAAACAGCTTTATTCAAACTAATACTATGGTTAATATTCATAATAATATTATTCATAATAGTAAAAATATCTAGTTTATATAGTTAAAATTTGATATAATCTATTTATTAAGTGGGTGAAAAAATGAGCAAAAATTCTGAACTTGTTATTGTTAATTCAATTACTTTTATTAGAATAATAGGTACTTTCTTGGTTCTGTTTATGTCTAGGCACTTTAGTGGATTTACGATTGGAATAATGACAATATTTATTTACTTATCTGATGTACTAGATGGTATACTTGCAAGATTTTGGAAAGTATCAACATTTTTTGGAGCGCTTTTTGACGGTGCAGCTGATAAATTATTTACAATAGTTAACTATATAGTGCTATACATAATAGTAGGAGATATAGCTCTTATACCTCTTTTAATAGAGTTTCTTATATGTATAGTACAATTTATGAAATATAAGTTTAATATGAATATAAAATCTAATATTATAGGAAAGGTTAAAGTATGGTTTTTAGCACTTTCTATAGTACTTACATTCTTTGTTTCTGATATAGATAATCTAAATAATAAGAATACTTTGTATTTATTAACATTATCTCCAGGTATAATCATGGAATTTTTAACTCTTATTAGTTATATAGGAGAATTCTTCTTTAAAAAGAATATTGAAGCATCAATGAAGAAGAGTAGTAAATCAAAAAGAATTAAACTAACAAAAGAAGAAAGAGTTAATTATGCTAAAAATGTTTGGTTTAGTCCTGAATTCTATGAAAAACATAAAGATGAAACTAACTTAAAAGATTTAAGATTGCAACAAAAAAGGAGTTTTAAATGAAAAAGAAAATAGATGATTTTATATATAAAACTTTAAAAGTATTATTTTATATGTTTATAGGAATTACTATAATACTTTTATTTTTTGTTCTATTTATGAATGATATGACTAAGTATAATATTTATTTGTTAATAGGTTATCTTATTTTTTGTACTCTATTTATACTAGGACTTATCTATGCTAGTATATATGGATTTGTTCTTGCAAGTAAAGATAAGAGTATTAAAGATTTATTAGTTGAATCATTAAAAAATATGTTATACGCAATAGGAGTATTAATAGTTTATTATTTAATAGTTTATCATAAAATAGTTTTAAGTAGTGATTATATTATTGTTATTGTATTCTTCTTAAGTCCTAGTATAAAAAAATACTATGATTATAAAAAAATATGATGACTTTCAAATAATATTTTGATAGAATTAATATAAGTAAGGAGTGTTAAGTATGGCAATGATTAAATGTAATGAATGTGGAAAAGAAATGAGTGATTTGGCAGAAAAATGTCCAAGCTGTGGATGTCCAAATAGACCTAAAAAAGTATGCCCAGAATGTAATGAAAGTATGGACTCAAGTGCTACAGTATGTCAAAAATGTGGATATGTTTTTAAGACTACTGTAAGTGGAAATGGTTCTGTTAATCCTGGTGCCAAAAGTAAAATAGCTGCTGGAATACTAGGTATATTTTTAGGAGCTTTTGGTGTGCATAACTTTTATTTAGGATACAATGGTAAAGCAGTAGGTCAATTATTAATAACATTATTAAGTTGCTTCATTTTATCTCCAATCTCATCTATTTGGGGATTAGTTGAAGGAATACTTATTTTAACTGGATCTATTAATGTTGATGCTGATGGTATGCCATTAACTGATTAATGATGGAAAAAATAATAATTTCAATTGTTATTTTTTTTATATTAATAAGTTCTATTTATTTAATATTCTTTGGTAATGTACTTTGTCCAATCTATACTAATTTTAGTCTTTATTGTCCAGGATGCGGAATTACTAGAATGTTAAGAAGTTTGATTAATTTAGAATTTTATCAAGCATTTAGATATAATATGCTAGCATTTCTACTAATGATTTCTTTTATAATTTATGTAGTTATTTGCTTATGGAAGAAAAAACTTATTAAAATAGATAAAAAAATATTATATTTAATTCTTTTATTAGTAGTTTTATTTACTATATTAAGAAATATATTTCCTTTTTTTGCACCACTGGTAGTGTAGACTTATAATAGAATATTTGGTAAAATTAGAGTATGAAGAATTTATATAATTATAAAATAGAAGATATGGAAAATATATTTACATACATGGGTGAGAAAAAATATAAAGCTACCCAAGTTTTTGAATGGTTGTATATTAAAAGAGTTAAAGATATAGATGAGTTTTCTAATATAAAAAAAGAAGTGCGTGAGAAGTTAAAAATTGAATATACTACATCTTTAATAAGTATAATTAAAAAAGAAGAAGACAGTTTGGTAAAAAAATATTTATTTGAATTAACTGATAATGAAAAAGTTGAAGCCGTCTTAATGATGCACGACTATGGATTAAGTGTTTGTGTATCTAGTCAAGTTGGCTGTAATATGGGATGTAAGTTTTGTGAAAGTGGAAGGCTTAAGAAAGTTAGAAATCTAGAAACATATGAAATGGTTGAACAAATACTTCTAATTGAAGAAGATATAAATAAGCGTATAGATAGTGTTGTTATTATGGGTATAGGAGAGCCTTTTGATAACTATGATAATGTAATGAATTTTATTAGTATTATAAATCATCCGAAAGGATTAGGTATTGGTGCAAGACATATAACTGTATCAACTTGTGGGCTAGTACCTAAGATAAATGAGTTTAGTAACTTTCCGCTTCAAGTTAATCTAGCTCTTTCACTTCATGCTCCATCTGATCAAATTAGAAATAAGATTATGCCGATAAGTAAAGTTTATCCAATAGATATGGTTATAGATAGTATAAAAAATTATATCAAAAAAACTAATAGACGTGTTACAATAGAATATGTAATGTTAAAAGGTGTTAATGATAGCATGGATAATGCTTTAGAGTTAGCTAATTTATTAAGGGGTATGAATGTCTATGTTAATTTGATACCTTATAATGAAACAAAAAATATTGAATATAAAAAGAGCGATAATGTTAAAAAGTTTCAAGATAAACTTTTAAGTCTAGGAATTAATACCACTGTTAGAAAAGAATTTGGAAGCAAAATTTCGGCTGCATGTGGACAGTTAAGAAGTAAAGAGGTGTAAAATGAAAACAAGTTATTTAACTGACTCAGGAAGAGTAAGAAGCCATAACGAAGATAGTGTTACTATTTTAAAAAACACTAGTGGTGAATACTTACTAATAGTGGCAGATGGTATGGGTGGACACCGAAAAGGAGAAGTTGCTAGTAGTATTGTAGTAACATCTCTTGGTAAAAGATTTAACCAACTATCAACGGTTGGAACTAAACTAGACGCTATAAACTGGTTAAATGATACAGTTAATGATATAAATAATGAAATACTTACTTATGGATTAGAACATGAAGATTCAGTTGGATTAGGAACTACTATCGTATGTGCACTAGTAACTGATACATTCTTAATATTTGGTAACATTGGTGATTCATCAGGATATGTTATTAAGAATAAAAAACTACATAAAGTAACAAATGACCATACACTAGTAAATCTTTTGGTGGCAGCAGGTAATATAAGTGAAGAAGAAGCTAAGAATCATCCCCAAAAGAATGTTTTGATGAAAGCTCTTGGTGCTAGTGAAAAAGCGGAAATAGACATCTTTGCTGTTGAAAGTGATTATGATGGTGTATTCTTATGTAGTGATGGTTTAACAAATATGTTAACAGATAGTCAAATTGAAAAAGTTTTAGATGAAGATGATTTAGATATAAATGAAAAGGTTGAAAAGTTGATTAGAAAATGTAATGCTAGAGGTGGAAATGATAATATTTCAGTAGCCTACTTAGTTAAAGAAAGTGGTGAAGAATAATGGTAATGAAAGGTCAAAAAATAAACGATCGTTACCAAATAATAAAAAGTATTGGTGAAGGTGGAATGGCTAATGTTTATTTAGCTTATGATACCATTCTTGATCGAGATGTTGCTGTTAAAGTATTAAGGGGAGATCTTGCTAATGATGAAAAATTTGTTAGAAGATTTCAACGTGAAGCCTTGGCAGCAAGTAGTTTATCTCATCCAAATATTGTTGAAGTATATGATGTTGGTGAAGATAATGGTGAATACTATATTGTAATGGAATATATTGAAGGCAAACACTTAAAGAGTCTTATTAAAAAACGTGGAAAACTTACGGTAAGTGAAGCTGTCGATATAGTGCTTCAAATTACAGCTGGTTTAAGTGTTGCGCATGATTCTTATATAATACATCGTGATATTAAACCCCAAAATATTTTGATCCTTGAAAATGGTTTAGTTAAAATAACAGACTTTGGTATTGCCATGGCTATGAATTCTACTCAACTAACTCAAACTAACTCAGTTATGGGTAGTGTTCATTACTTACCACCAGAACAAGCTAGTGGAAAAGGAGCAACACTTCAAAGTGATATCTATTCAATAGGTATATTATTCTATGAATTATTAACAGGAAAACTTCCATTTAAAGGAGATAACGCTGTTGAAATAGCATTAAAGCATTTAAAAGAAAATGTCCCTGGTGTCAGAGAAGAGAATCCTTCAATACCCCAAAGTGTTGAAAATATTATAATTAAAGCAACAGCTAAGAATCCTAAAAACAGATATGCTGATGCAAGAGAGATGCATGAAGATTTACTTACTTGCTTAGATCCATCAAGAATAAATGAACCAAAGATTACTCTAAAATATAATGAAATTAGTGATGAAACTCGTGCTATTCAACCAGTAAAAAAAGAAAAAGTTGAAGTTAAAAAGGAAGCTAAATCTCCTAAAGTAGAGAAGAAAAAGAATGAAGATTTAGATAAAACTATCGAAATAAAGCAAATTAAAGAGGAAGATATGAAAAAACAAAATAGTTTATTAATAAAATTAGCAATAGTATTTACAGGACTAGTAGTCGCTATAACTGCGGTATTTGTCTGTATAACATTATTTACAAAAGGAAGTACAATTGAAGTACCAGATGTATCTAATAAAACAATAAGTGAAGCAACTAAAATACTACAAAAAGCAGGTTTTGTTGTTAGTGATGAACAAGAAAATATTGTTAGTGAAAATATAGATGAAGGTAAAGTAGTTAAAACTAGTCCTGGAAGTGGTAATAATCGTAAGAAAGGATCTACAGTAAAACTATATATTTCAAGTGGAGAAGGTACTGTAACTGTTGAAGACTACAAAGGCAAAAATTATCTAGAAGTTAAAGGAATGCTTAATAGTAAAGGAATAAGTGTTGAAGAAAAATCAGAAGTAATAAGTGATCCTAAAACTGAATACAAAGATGGAGATATAATTGGTCAATCAGTTGAGCCAGGAGAAAAAATTCATTCAGGTGACACAATCACTTTAACTTACGCTCAAATAGGTGAATTATATCCAGACTTTACTGATGGTACTAAAAGTGTTACAGACGTTGAAAACTTTGCTGAACAATATAAGCTTAAGTTAACTATTAAGTATAGTTCTGTAGGTAATCATAAAAACGGAGATATCATAAGTCAAAGTAGAAAAGCAGGAAGTGTGGTAAAAGAAAATGCTACATTCTCAATAACTGTTTATCAAAGTGATAATGACACAGAAGATATAGAAACGGATTTAGATGACTAGGGGAATAATAGTAAAAATTAATAGTACTATGTACACAGTTAAGAGTGAAAATGAAACTTTTAACTGTGTTTTACGTGGTAAATTTAGATATGATAAGATTACTCCGTGTGTAGGTGACAGAGTTCTATTTAATAAAGATGAACTTATTATTAATGAAATTCTTGAAAGAGATAACTATTTAGATAGACCACCTGTTGCTAATATAGATTATAATATAATAGTTACTAGTCTTAAGAAACCAGATTTTAATAGTACTCTTTTAGATAAACTTATATCTATTAGTGAAATTAAAAATATTGAACCGATCTTACTTTTTACTAAATTAGATTTAGTTAATAGAAGTGAATTAAAAGAATTTAAACAACTTATGAAGTATTATAAGTCTATTGGATATAATGTCTTTACTAATAAAAAGATTAATAAGCTTAAGAAACTACTTAGAAATAAAATTGTTACTGTAAGTGGTCAAACAGGTGCTGGAAAATCAACTTTTATAAATAAGTTAGATAAGAATCTTAATTTAAAAACTAATGAAATATCTGAAAGTTTAGGTAGGGGTAAACATACTACTAGAATAGTTGAACTTTTTAATATAAATAATATTTATATTATGGATACTCCAGGTTTTTCTCAAATAGATTTTAATAAAGATGATCTAGATAAGATAGCTTATTCATTTAAAGAATTTAGAAATTCTAATTGTCAATTTAAAGATTGTAAACATTTAAAAGAAAAAGGATGTTCTATAATAGGTAATAAAGATATATTAAAAAGTAGATATGATAACTACATAAGATTTATAAAAGGAGATAATAGAAGATGAAAGTATCAGTAAGTTATATAACTAGTAAACATAAAAAAAGTGAAACAATAAAACTTATTGACGAAAGTATAGCTGACTATATTCATGTTGATTTGATGGATGGAAATTATGTTGAATGTAAAAACTTTACAATAGGTGAAGTCATAAAGGATTTAAGTTTTACCAAGAAAAGCTTAGATGTTCACTTAATGGTAAATAATCCTGATAAATATATAAGCAAAATAGGAATGTTAAACATAAATGATATTATATTTCACCCCAGTGCAAGCAAAAATGTTAAGAAAACTATTGAACTTATAAAAAGTATGGGTTTCTTAGTCGGACTTGCTATTAATCCAGATGAAGATATCCATATTATAGATGATTACTTAAATGATATAGATATTGTACTTATTATGAGCGTTGTACCAGGTCGTGGTGGACAAGAATTTATTCCAAGTGTCTTAGATAAATTAGACTATCTAAGTAATTTAGATATTACAGTAAGTATAGATGGTGGTATAAACGAAGAATCAATTGAATATTTAAGAAATAAAAAAGTAGATATAGTTGTAAGTGGCTCTTATATATGTATGAGTGATAACTATAATAAAAATATAAGCATATTAAAAGGTTAAACAAATTTCTGTTTAACCTTTTTTATATTGTAATTTCAACCGCACCATTTAATTTAATTTTATCAGATAATAAATATTAGTCAATTATTTTATTTGTTATTACTTTTTTTATATATTCTGGTTTTTTGTCAATGACACTTTGTGTTTATTTTATCATTGACTAAAAAACAGAATATATTATAATTTTCTTACAAATAAAATTAATATTCTAATTCTTTTTCAAATGCATTTTTAAATCCAAATATTTTTTTTGGCATATAATTTATTTCAAAGGCTATGTTGTCTAAATAACATTGTGTTACTGTTTTTAATGAGTAACCTTTTGGTAAAAATCTCCTTACCATTGCATTCATTCTTTCATTTGTCCCCCTTTGAAATGAACAATAAGGATCACATTTATATAGTTTTACTCCAAGCTTCTTCGCTGCTATTCCTAGCGCATTAAATTCTAGTCCATTATCTACTGTTATAGATTTTACTTCTATATCATTTTTTATTATGAAATCATATATTAATTTATTTGTATAATATTCGTTTTTATATTCTGATTTTATTAACCATAATTTTCTTGTGCATCTATCTACTATTGAAACTATTGTGTCATATTCGTTTCTTTTTCCAATTATAGAGTCTATTTCCAAATGTCCTACTTCTGTTCTATCTTCAATATACTTTGGTCTTAAACTTATTGGTAACACCGTTTTATTATTTAAGTTCCATTTAAAATGTGCCATCATACCAGTTTTTTTACCTTTTCTTTTTTTATAGCATAATTTATCTTTACTCAAAAATATTTTACCGTCATTTATCCAATTATATACTTGTTTAACTGATGGACAATTTGCAAAAAAATGTCCTTTTTTAAATTTGTTTACACATATTTCTATAGAACACACTCTTCTGTCATAATGGTCAAATAAGTATTTTATAAATACTTCATATTTCTTATTTATATCTATTTTTCTTTTTTTATATTTACCAGATTTATATCTTGATATAGTAGAGTGACTTATATTAAGTCTTCTTCCAACTTCTCTCATTGAAAATCCTTGTGCTAATAAAATATCAATTTCTACTTTCTTTTTTTCTGTTAATTGTTTATAATTCATATAGGAGCCTCCTTGCCGGGAATTGGCTCCTTTATTATATCAAAAAGCCGCACCCTAGTGGTGCGGTTCAAATTTCAATTTAGGAAAGGTTAAACAAATTTCTGTTTAACCTTTTTAAAACTCTCCACTTTTATTTACTTCCATAATTACTGGTAATATAATTGGTCTTCTTCCAGTTAAATCATTAATAAATGGAAGAAGTTCTAGTATTATTTGATTCTTTAAATCACTATAATTATAAGTATTATTTTTTAAGAAATTAACAACAATATCATTAATCTTTCTTTCTATTTTATTCATAAGTTCAGGATTATCATTTACTAAGACAAAACCACGTGCTGTAACATTTGGCTTAATTAATAATCTTCTTGATAAAGTATTAATATTTAATATAGTAATTAGTATACCATCTTGACTCATTAATTTACGATCTTTAATTACAACACTTCCTACATCTCCAACACGAGATCCATCTACATAAACATCTCCAGCTGTAATTTTACCACCACGGTATACCTTACCATCCTTAAGTAATATTTCATCTCCGTTAGAACATATAAATGTATTTTCTTTAGGTATTCCACAAAGTTCTGCAATATTAGCGTGTTGCTTAAGCATTCTAAATTCTCCATGCATTGGCATAAAATAATCAGGTTTAATTATACGAAGCATCCATTTAAGTTCTTCTTCTTTAGCATGTCCAGATGTATGTATATCACTAAATTCACTATTAGATACAACTCTTACTCCCTTTAAATATAACTTGTTTATAATTCTATTTATACTTTCTCCATTACCTGGTATTGGAGAAGAAGAGAATATTACTAAATCATCGGGTAGTAGAGATATTTGTTTATGTGTTCCATTAGCAATTCTTGATAAAGCAGCCAAAGGTTCTCCTTGAGATCCAGTACATAGTATACATATTTCATTCTTCTTTAAGCTTTTAGCTTTAGCCATATCTATAAATATAGATTTATCTTTTATCAAACCATTATTTATAGCTAAGTCTATACTAGCTTCCATACTACGTCCAAATATAACTATCTTACGATTATATTCTTTACAAGTTTCTGCTATATGTTTAATTCTATAAATATTAGATGCAAATGTTGCTATAATTACACGTCCATGATGTCTACTAATAAGATCATTTAAAGTTTCATCTACAACACTTTCAGAATTAGAAAATCCATGTGATAAAGCATTAGTTGAATCGCTTAATAAAAGAGTTACACCCTTACTACCCAAATAAGCCATTTTATGAATATCAGCCATAGGGCCAATAGGTGTCAAGTCAAACTTAAAATCTCCTGTTTCAAATATTGTTCCATTTGGTGTATGAACAACTATAGCAAAACTATCTGGAATAGAGTGAGTAGTATTTACAAACTCTACATTAAAATGTTTAAAGTTTAATTTTAAATCTTTAGTAATAGTAACATAATTATCATACTTAATAACTCGATCATCTAGTTTCTTCTTAATTAAATCTTCCGCAATCTTAGGTGTATATATAACAGGTATATTAACTTGATTTAATAAAAAAGGTATACCACCAATATGATCTTCATGTCCATGAGTTATAATTAATCCTTTAATTTTATCTTCATTTTGTTTTAAATATGTATAGTCTTGAATAACATAATCTACTCCAAGAAGTCCAACTTCTGGAAACATAACTCCAGCATCTATAATAAGTATTTCATCTTCATGGGTAATAACATACATGTTTTTACCAACTTCACCAAGACCACCTAAAGCAACTATGCTAGTCGCACTATTATTTTGCATAAAAAATTCCTTCTTTCTTTTTTTATAAAAGTTTTTTAACTACGACTAATTATATCAAAGTTATAGCGTTTTGTCTAGAAAAATGCTATTATAATTATAGGTGATTTAAATTATGGGTTTATTTAATAAATTTAAAGAAATGGTTTCAAAAAAAGATATTAAGAACAATGATGATATTGAAACATATGATAAAGGACTAGAAAAAACTAGAAAAGAATTTGTATCCAAATTAAGTCTTCTAGGTATAAAATATACTAAAATAGATGAAGAATATTTTGAAGAGTTAGAAAACTTACTTATTATGGCTGATATAGGTGTTAACACAGTCATGAATTTTATGGATAGAATAAGAAAAAGAGTTAAAGAAGAAAATATAACTGATACTAAATATTTAAATGAAGTTATAATTGATGAACTTTTAATAATCTATGTTAATAATAATATTCTATCAGATAAAATTAATATTCAAGATACACCACCAACAGTAGTTTTAATGGTTGGAGTTAATGGAGTAGGTAAAACTACTACTATAGCAAAACTAGCCTATAAATATAAAAGCGAAGGTAAAAAAGTTATGATGATTGGCGCTGATACTTTTAGAGCGGGAGCAGTTGAGCAACTTAAAATGTGGTCAGAAAAAATAGATTGTTTATTTTATGGAAGAGATAATAGTGATCCTGCAAGTGTAATCTTTGACGGTCTTGAAATATCTAAAAAAGAGAATGCTGATATTGTATTTATAGATACTGCCGGTAGACTACATAATAAAGTAAACTTAATGAATGAACTTGAAAAGATAAACAAAGTAATTGGAAGGATTATCCCATCTGCACCTCATGAAACACTTTTAGTAATTGACGCTACTACTGGCCAAAATGGTATAATGCAAGCTGAAAGTTTTAAAAGTATTACTAATATTACGGGAATAGTTTTAACTAAACTAGATGGTACTGCTAAAGGAGGAATAGTACTTGCTATTAAAGAAAGTGTTAATTTGCCAGTTAAGTTTATCGGATTAGGAGAAAAAATGACAGATTTAAAACCATTTGATATAGAAAACTATATATATGGATTATTTAAGGATATGATGTAATGGAAAAGTTTATCTATTATAATGAATTATTTGATATATATGGTACTTTCATAAATGAAAAGAATAGTAATATATTTACTCTATATTATGAAGAAAACTTATCTATGCAAGAAATAAGTGAAATAGTAGGTGTTACAAAAAGTAGAATAGGTACAATGATTAAAACTATCGAAAAGAAACTTGATAGTATGGAAGATAAATTAGGTTTATATAAAAAAAAGAATATTTTAGTAGATATTCTTGAATTAGATGATATAAATATTATTAAAGATAAAGTAAAGGAGATACTTGATTATGAATGATATTAAAAATTTAATAACTGTAGATGATATTGATAAATTAGATGTAAGAGTAGGTACTATTATAGATGTTACTGACATAAAAGAATCTAATAAACTAGTATCTTTAACAGTAGATTTTGGAGATTTTAAAAGAAATATATCTGTAGGATTTAAAACTGAAAGAGAAAATCCTAGTGAAGTTATTGGTAAACAAGCTTTATTTGTTGTTAATTTAGCTCCTAAAAAAATGGCTGGAGTTGTAAGTGAAGGAATGATATTTGATATAGGATTTTCAAGTGGTATAACACCAGTGCTTGCCGTACCAGAAAAAAATGTGCCAAATGGTACAAAAGCTGGGTAGACAAAATTATAGTTCTAAGATATAATTAAGTCAAGAATAAGGAGTGGTTAGTTATGAATTTACATAGCACTTTAAAAGCAAAGAAGAATTTAAGAAATTTAGAAATAGGTATTTATATAACATTTTTTATTGTAGTAGTTATATTATTCTGTGTTTTATTTATGCATTATGCTGAAATTTCTGAAAACAATATAAAGAATAAGGATAAAAGTTTTAGTAAAGAAGCAGTATTAAATGTAGAAACAAAGAATCTATATATGAATTTTAAACATATAAATGATGATAAATTATACTATGGTTCAAGTGAAAAAACTGGTGCACTTGTTAGTAGAGCAGATATAAAATTAGGTAAAGGAAGATATACTCTTGCAACAGTAACTACTAATAGCGAAGATAAAGTCTATGATTGTACTGCAAAATTCACTATAATTGCAAATAGTAATATAAGTGATAAAACTATAAAGAATATAAAGTTAGCTATAACAGGAGACCCAATTAAAGGTGGAAGTAAAATATATAGTATAGATGAATTAAAGAATAGAAAAACTATTGAAATGAACTTTACTGGGATATCATCTACAATAAATCAAGCAGTTTCAATTGAAGCTTATAAAGAAGATAAAACGACTGTAAGCGATAGTACTATTGTAGAAATACATTTAGATAAAATAAATGGAGAAAAAGGATTTAGTTGTAAAAGCCGTTAATTGGCTTTTTTTAGTGTGATTTTTGTCATAATATTAGTTGACATCTAGTAAAATATTATGATATAATCAATTTGTCGCTGGAGGAATACCCAAGTCTGGTTGAAGGGACCGGTCTTGAAAACCGGAAGGTCGTGTGAGCGGCGCAGGGGTTCGAATCCCTTTTCCTCCGCCATTTGTATATTATCGCGGGATGGTAGCAGTTTGGTAGCTCGCCGGGCTCATAACCCGGAGGTCGAAGGTTCAAATCCTTCTCCCGCAACCATTTTGGTTCGTTAGTCTAGAGGCCTATGACGCCTGCCTGTCACGCAGGAGACCACGGGTTCGAATCCCGTACGAACCGC